>CAZJDS010000108.1:7392-7876 GCA_964544795.1 uncultured Alkaliflexus sp.
GAATGCAGCCTCTTTTCCATTTAGCTTTTTGCAAGTGTAAGCCAATTGCTGACCATCAGGTGTCCATGCCAATTCATCAATTCCACCAAACGGTTTTGTAGGGCTGTTAAATCGCTCACCTTCTAAAATATCAAAGCCTTCATTAAAAGTGCCATCGGTGGAGTAGGTGGCAATGAAAATGTGGTTGTATGTATAATCGCTCCAGCTGTCCCAATGGCGGTACATTAAGTCGGTTTCAATTCGTGCATTGGCTTTGGGAAGGTCAGTGTGAATATCATTGGGTGTGGCATCCAACTTTACTGTTTTAGAGAATGCAATGTGCTTCATGTCAGGTGAATAGATGTAGCCAGTAATTCCTTCTTCGATATTGGAAATCTGTTTGCGTTGTGAGCCATCCACATTCATTTCCCACAGTTGAGTTTCGCCTGTTTCTTTACTAAGAAAGGTGATCTTTTTTCCGTCAGGACGCCAGCCTACCTGTGAT
>CAZJDS010000109.1:0-4473 GCA_964544795.1 uncultured Alkaliflexus sp.
AGGAAGAGAAAAAGGAAACTGGTACACGGCTACACCACCTATCTGTGATTGTAATGCTGGTATTTCGCCTGCCGATTATTTTGGTAGAACGCTTCTTGAGCATTTACCATCAACTGTAAAGGTAGGCATTATCAATGTTTCGGTGGGCGGTTGCAGAATAGAGTTGTTCGATAAGGAGAATTACCAATCTTATATTGATACCGCACCAGATTGGATGCTCAGTTTGATCAATAATTACGGTGGAAATCCATATGCACGATTGGTTGAAATGGCAAAAAAAGCACAGAAAGATGGTGTAATTAAAGGCATATTAATGCATCAGGGAGAATCCAATCCAAATGATTCTCTTTGGACACAAAAAGTAAAAGGAATATATGAAAATTTATTGAGCGATTTGGATTTAAGGGCCGATGAAACTCCCCTTTTGGCAGGTGAGTTGCTAAGTGCTGAATTCGATGGGAAATGTGCTGGTTTTAATCAATTTATAGCTCAATTGCCCAATGTAATTCCCACCGCACACGTGATCTCTTCACAAGGATGTCCAGGTATGCGTGATGGGTTACATTTCACCGCCGAAGGATATCGAATTTTAGGACGAAGGTATGGAGAGATAATGCTTTCGTTGCAATCGAAAAATTAATCATAACGAAAACTCAAATATTATGAAAAATATTAGAAGAATTTTACTTGTTGTGTTCGCCGTATTGTCTTGTTCTTATAGTGTAAGCGCACAAATTGAAGATATTCAAGTGGGTACAAATATCCGCAAAATGTTGGTGTATGCCCCAGAAGATTTGAAACAGAATAGCCCTCTTCTTCTTTCTTTACATGGTATGAATCAAGATATTGCATATCAACAAAACCAAACAAAATGGGAGTTGGTAGCGAATGAACATGGTTTTGTAGTTGTTTATCCTGCCGGAATCAACAACTCATGGGATATTAGGGGAATGAGAGACATTGATTTTATTCTGGCCATTATTGACGAAATGTATGATAGATACGGTATTGACCGTGACAGGGTCTATCTCTCTGGTTTTTCCATGGGCGGAATGATGACCTATCATGCTGCAACTAAAATTGCAGACAAAATTGCCGCTTTTGCTCCAGTAAGCGGTTACCTTATGGGTGGACCCAACACCAACAGTTCAAGGCCAATTCCAATTATTCATACACATGGTACCACCGACGATGTAGTTGGTTATGGTGGTGTTCAACGGTGTATGGATGCTTGGATTGCTCGCAACAACTGCCCCACTACAGCTGTGGTTACCAAACCATATCCAGCTTCGAAACCCAACTCGAATGCTTCGAAACATTACTGGGGACCAGGCACCGATTCAGTTGAAGTTGTACTACTGAGTCTAAGTGGAAAGGGACACTGGCACTCGAACGAGCCGAATGGTGTGCATACGAGCCAAGAGATATGGAATTTTTGCAAAAAATTTACTCTGGCTTATGGTATTCCTAAACTTGAAATGGCAACGGTTGACAATACGGATCCTCATCAAATTTTAGCAAGCTTTACTTTGCCCATCAAAGAGTCTGATAACTTGGAAGGTTTTGTTGTTAAGGTTGATGGTCAGGTTGTTGAGGTTGAGGATGTTTTGCTATCCAATTCAAATCTTATCACCATTAGGTTAACCGACAATATTTTAAATAGCAACGAGATTTTATTGTCATATAACAATGGCAATATATTATCAACCTACGAGAAAAACTTGATAGAGTTTAATGATATATATGTTGAAAATCTACTTCCAGGTGCCCCGCCGCGAATAGTTGAATTATATATAAGCGAAAATGGAGAAAATCTTATAGCAAAGTTTAATAAGAAAATGCAACTGCCTGAAAACAGATCTACTTTAGCTATAGGAGCCGAGTATCAAGGGAGTTTAGAAGTGACAATTGGCGATTGTACATTTTACAAAAATGATTCATCTATAATTGCTTTTCATCTTGAGCAAAAAGTTTTTGCTGATTATGTGCTTCTTCTTACTTATACTGGAGACAATGTTGTTTCTGCAGATAATAGTTTGCTGAAAGATTTTACCGATTATGAGATTGTAAATAAATCAAAAGGTCTCCCAGTTCATGTGGTTTCGGGCATACTGGAAACTAATGCAATTGCAATTGCATTGGATTTTTCAAAACCCATAGCAATGAAAAATGCACAATTAGAGCATTTTACTTTTAAAGTGAATGGTGAAAGTATTTCTATCAAAGAAATATTTACTCTGAACAACACGGTTAGATTTATGCTTTCGAACAATTTGTATCATGGGAATTCCATAAAAGTGAGTTATACACCTGGAGATATAACATCAGCGGATAAAGGAGATTTAGAATCATTTACTGATTTTGTTGTTGAAAATCCTTTAGAAGAGCCTGCATGGTATCAAATACCTGGTAAAATTGAAGCTGAAGATTTTGCTTTGCAGTTTGGTACCGACACCGAACCTGTAAGCGATGAAGGTGGTGGCTTAAATGTGGGTTGGACCGATCCTGGCGATTGGCTGGTTTATGCGATTGAAAACAACACCAATTCAACGGAATTTGAAATTTCATTTCGAATTGCTGCTGAATCAACAGGTGCTCGTTTCGATTATTATTTGAATGATGAAAAACTCGACTTTTTGAATGTCCCAGGAACAGGAGGATGGCAAAAGTGGCAAACTGTTGTTAAAAAAATCACTATCCCAACAGGGAAACATTACCTAAAATTTCTTGTAGTAACTGGTGGCTTTAATATCAATTATTTCATAATGCAAGAATCTCTTGGCATCAATGACCAAAATTTTGAAACTTTTAAAATATTTCCAAATCCTGCAAATGACTATATAATAATTAGTTCAAACGAATTTCAGTATGATAAAATTGAAATATATGATCTGGCTGGGAAATTGGTTTTAAGTAAACAGCTTACTTATCTGCCAGAGTTACATCTTCCAATTGCTTTAGCTAATGGTGTTTATTCAGTTAAGTTAAGTAATAAGAATGAGTGTTTTTCAAGCCGTATAGTTATTCGCAAAGACAAATGAAAGTATTCATTTCTTAGTATGAGATGTGTTTTTATTAATGACAACTAACTTTATTATGAAAATTAGATTATTAAGTGTACTTCTTTTGATTCTTATCGCAACGGCTTTAATGGCATTAATGCCAAATATTCAGAGTGTAAAGGAACCTATCTACTTGAATACTGCGTATTCGTTTGATGAGCGAGCTGCCGACTTGGTTTCGCGCTTAACATTGGAGGAAAAGCAGAGCTTGCTCGGAAACACTATGTCGCCAGTACCGCGCTTGGGAATTAATAAATACGATGTTTGGGGTGAAGCTTTGCATGGAGTTATGGGGCGAAATAACAACAGTGGAATGACTGCTACTTCGTTTCCGAACAGTAATGCTGTTGGATGCACCTGGGATCCCGATTTGATTAAACGGGAAGCAACCATTATTGCTGATGAAGCTCGGGGATTTAATCACGATCTTATTTTTACTTTAACCTATTGGTCCCCAGTAATTGAGCCCGCACGTGACCCGCGCTGGGGTCGCACTGCCGAGACTTTTGGCGAAGATCCCTTTTTGGTTTCGGAAATATCAAGTGCGTTTGTCCGTGGTATGATGGGAGACGACCAGAGATATCTAAAAACTGTGCCTTGCGGAAAGCACTTTATTGCAAACAACACAGAATTCAACCGCCATACAGGCAGTGCAGATATGGATAATCGGGATATGCGTGAGTTCTACCTTCGTCCATACAAAGCATTGATTGAAAACGATAAACTACCTTCGATTATGACGGCCTACAATGCCGTAAACGGAATACCAATCTCAGCCAATAAGTTTTTGGTTGATACTATTGCGCGCCGTACATATGGAATGAAAGGCTATGTTACAGGTGACTGTGGAGCCATTTCTGATATCATTCAAGGACATAAATTCGCAAAGGATGGTCCTGAAGCTACTGCAATGGGGTTGAAAACAGGTGTTGATTCTGATTGTGGTGGAGAGTACCAAGCTAATTCAATTGCGGCACTAGAACGTGGACTTATTACCGAAACAGATATGGACCGTGCATTGATAAATATGTTCGCCACTCGGATGCGCTTAGGTGAGTTCGATCCTATAGGAATGGTACCTTTTGCAGGTATTAAACCAGCTGTGATAAACGACCCGTCGCACAATGATTTAGCTCTCGAAATTGCAACCAAAACCCCCGTTTTATTAAAAAATGAACCAATAGTGGCAACTGGTGAAAAAGTCTTGCCGATCCAAGCGTGCAACATTCGTAGAATTGCCGTTTTGGGACCACAAGCCAATAAAATTGAGTTGGGCGACTATTCAGGTCCAGTTGAGGCTCGATACAAAAGCACGCCTTTACAGGGGATAACAGATTTTGTTCAAGATAACAATTTGGAAATTGACGTTGTATTTGCCGAAGGCGGAAATACTGCCCGGAACAGTGATTTT
>CAZJDS010000109.1:4500-7820 GCA_964544795.1 uncultured Alkaliflexus sp.
GGGCGAAGTAAAGCAGTACGATGCCACTAATTTTGATGAGTCTGCAAACGGTATTATCGCTACCGAAAGATTTGGTAATTTATCGCTGCGGGGAATAAAAGATGGCGATTGGACAGCTTACCACAACATTGATGTTTCTAACCTCGATTCGATCATTTTTAATATGAACGTATCGTTGAGCGGAGGGTATATCGAAGTACGTGTGGGTTCAACCACTGGAAATATCATTGCATCGCAAAAAGTTGAAAGTAAGGGGCAAGGTGGTTTCTTTGGTAGCAGAGTAACGATTCCTGCAAAAGTGAACACCCTCGGAATTGCTGGTCCACAAGACTTGTATTTTGTGTTTCGTGAACCGAAAACCGAATTAACCGATCAGGCAACCTTAGACATAGCTGCTTCGGCCGACGTGGCCATCATTTTTGTGGGTACCGACCAAACAACAGGGAGGGAAGAATCTGACCGATTTTCGCTGGTTTTACCTGGTAATCAAATGAGTTTGATCGAATCGATTGCGGCGGTTAACCCCAATACGATTGTAGTAATTCAAGCCATGGGTATGGTCGAAGTCGAGGCCATCAAAAATAACTTGAACATTCCTGGAATTATTTACACAGGTTATAATGGACAAGCACAGGGCAGTGCAATGGCTAAAATACTTTTTGGAGAAGTAAATCCTGGTGGGAAAACCAGCGTAACTTGGTACAAAACGGTAAATGATTTACCTGATTTTAACGATTACACTTTGCGTGGAGAAAATGGTAAAAATGGACGTACATACTGGTATTTTAACAAAGACGTTTCGTATGAATTTGGTTTTGGTTTGTCATATACGACCTTTGAATACAGCGGATTTAATATAAATAAAAGTGTAATTACCCCCAATGACAAGGTAACCGTAAGCGTTGATGTGAAGAATAATGGTGCAGTTGATGGGGATGAAGTGGTGCAAATATATGTAAAAACTCCCGAAAGCTCAGTTTCGTTGCAGCGGCCTATTAAACGTTTGAAGGGCTTTAAAAGAGTAACCATACCAGCGGGACAAACTAAAACTGTTGATATAGAAGTGGATTGTTCAGATCTTTGGTTTTGGGACGACAAAAGCCAGCGCATAACATTCGATCAAGGCAAATATGTTTTTGAAATAGGGAGTTCGTCACGTGATATCAGAGGTCAGGCTGAAGCGATGATGAGTGGGTCGTTCAAAATTGGCTTAAAAACTGTGGTTGCCGAATCCGATAAAATTGTGCTTCGTCCAGGGAACGCCACTTTAACACATGTAACGGCCTGTCTTACCGACGATAGTTTTATCGACTTATCCAAAGCAAACGTTCAATACAAAAGTAACAATCCTTTGGTTGCAAGTGTTGATGATAGTGGAGAAATAACTGCACATCGTCCAGGAGTTGCTACAATTATAGCACAGGTAACGTACAACGGAACTATGGCTTCAGGTAGTTTTCCATTGAAAGTAATCCCAGATCTTAGACCTGCTAACATCAAGGTTGATGGAAAACCCATTAAAGGCTTTAACCCCAACACCAAAGCATACAGCTACCTGTTAAAAGCTGGTGCTAAGTTGCCTGTTGTTGAGGCTAAGGCAGTTAGTAGTGACATTGTTGTTAATATTGAACAAGCAACAAAAATTCCAGGTACAGCAATCGTAACCTATATTGATAACAACACTTTTGAGAAAAATACTTTTCTCATTAATTTTGATGTACCCTCGGTGAGTGACGAATTTAATAATGGCCTGATTGGCAAACAGTGGGAATGGGTTCGAGAGAACAAGGCCAACTATAAACTCACTTCACCTCAAGGCTTCCTAACGATTACTAGTGAAACAGGTGATATTTCAGAAGGCAGCAACAATGCTCGGAACCTTTTATTACAGAGTGCCAATAACGACTGGACAGTTGAAGTAAAACTGGTTTGCTCCAGAACACCCTCTCAGCCCGAAAATGCCGGAATCATTGCATATCAGGATGATAATAACTTTGTAAAACTGATGTTCAGGGCGGTGATAAAAACATCTAGGCAACGAGGCGTACAGCCTGGCACCATAGATTTGTTGATCGAGGAGAATGGCATTGCAAATTCAATCGCTTCGGTGAATATAGAGGAGGAAGTAATTGGTGATAAGAGTTTACTACTGAAACTTGTTAAGGAAGGAAGTCTTTACACCGCATTTTATTCAACCGATGGACAGAAATTCGAAAAGCTCGGTGCTTCGAATATTGCACTGAAGGATATTAAAGCTGGCTTAATGGTTTGTGACGGCATCATTACTCAAAGCATGACCAGCACTTTCTGGTTTGATTCTGACACCACAAAACCTGATGCACCTTTCAATGTTTCGTTCGATTATTTCAGAATTCAAAACAGCGGAATTCAGTAATTTTATGTCGCTACTGAATGGGAATTATTAACCAGGAACCTACTTTTTAGAACGATGTAGTTTGATTCTCTTTAAGTTTAGAATAAATGAGTTTATGAAATATTCTTAATATTTATATTTAAGATAAGAGAAATTTGATGTGAATTTTATTATTCATTTAGAGTCTCCTCTCTAAGAGGAGGATTTCATTGTGCAATAGACGAAATACTGTAGACTGATATTATTATCAACTTAGTTTAGACCAAAGGAGTCTATATGTATGATTTTGTACCTAAATTTAAATGTGAATTATCTTAAAGTAGAAGTATAGTAATTTTGAGTTTTTTATATTTGAAAATACCTTATATCTCGCAGGATGAGAATTTATTTCGTCTTATTCTCTTAATTATTCCTGCACTATAACTCAAACTTCATTTTTCTTTTAGAAATAATGGCAATAACATTCTTACACGAAAGTTTTCACGTAAAAAAGATTCGGTACAGAAGGTTTGAAAACAATAAATTGTAAAACAACAATAATCTTAAACCAATTTTAATCATGAAAAAAGTATTCATTTCCCTTGCAGTTTTGGTATTCACCGGAATTGTATCTCAAAAATCATTGTCTGCTCAAGATGTACCTTCAAGAGTTGTTGAAGATGGCGGTACAGGAGATTATCCTGCAATCATGTATACAGATAGCTCATTAAATACACACACCATTTTCCGACCTGCAGATCTGTCTGTTTTTGGGAACGAAAATAAATTGCCAATAATTGCATGGGGAAACGGTGCATGTGCCAATTCTCCGTGGGAACATGTCAATTTTTTATCTGAAGTGGCATCGCATGGGTTCTTGACAATCGCCATAGGTCCTATGCCTGAGGAGGGAGAGCGAGGTCATGGTCGTTCAACATCTTCACAGCTTTTAGATGCCATCGATTGG
>CAZJDS010000110.1:0-7780 GCA_964544795.1 uncultured Alkaliflexus sp.
ACAATAAACAGAAGTTGGAAAAATCAACGAAATTAAGTTCGTAAAGTAGAACTAAGAATAACTTTTAAATAGTAAGAAATCATTTAAAATCGATTAATTATGAAACGATCTTTTTTGCAGAAATGTTGGATTATGGCTGGATTGTTTGTTGTATTCACTCCTGTAGTTGGAGTTGCCCAAAACCCTATTATTACCGATAAATATACTGCCGATCCTGCTGCTCTTGTGCATGATGGAAAGGTCTATTTATATGCGGGACATGATGAGGCAAAACCAAATGAAAATCATTATGTGTTGAATGAATGGTTGATCTATTCTACCGATGATATGGTAAATTGGAAAGAAGAGGGGTCTTTTCCTGCATCTGCTTTTAATTGGGCAAACGGTCAGGCTTGGGCCTCGCATGTGGTTGAAAGAGATGGAAAGTTTTATTGGTATGTAACTGTGGAGCATGGCACAATCCCTGGCAAATCAATGGGGGTTGCAGTCTCAGATTCTCCAACAGGTCCTTTTAAAGATGCTATTGGAAAAGCTTTGGTTACCAATGATATGACTACAGAACATTCATCCAGCTATTGGGACGATATTGATCCTGCTGTTTTTATTGATGATGATGGTCAGGCCTATATGTTTTGGGGAAATGTGATTTGCTATTACGTGAAATTGAAAGATAATATGATTGAATTGGATGGTGATATAAAGACTATCGATCTACCTTTTTTTACCGAAGCTCCTTGGGTTCACAAAAAGGGTGAGTGGTACTATCTTTCCTACGCTTATCAGTTTCCAGAAAAAAGCGCTTATGCTATGAGTAAAAGCATAGAAGGACCTTGGGAGTATAAAGATATTTTGAATGAAGTTGCTGGGAATTGCAATACCAACCATCAGGCTATTATTGAGTATAAGGGGCGTGATTATTTTATTTACCATAATGGGTCGATTCCTACAGCTGGTGGAAGTTTCAGACGTTCTGTTTGTATAGATTATTTGTATTACAATGACGATGGAACAATTAAGCGTGTTGTTATGACTTCAGAAGGAGTTCAATCTGCAAATTCGGTGCTGAAGTAGACCAAACTCTTACATTAATTTTAAGGAATGGTTTTTAATACTCTTATTGAGTGAATAAAAGCATCTCTCTAAAATTAGTGGCTGAGTTAGTTGAACTCATACATTTTTCATAAAATAAAAAAAGCCTCCCTATTCAGGAGGCTTTTTAAATATATATTTTGCTTAAAAAATTAAGCGTTGTCAACTTTGTACATGTGCTGAATCAATTCAACAACTTTAGTTGAATAACCCATTTCGTTGTCGTACCAAGCAACTACTTTTACGAAGTTGTCGTTCAAAGAGATACCAGCATCAGCATCAAATACTGAAGTTTGAGTTTCACCTAAGAAGTCGTTAGAAACGACAGCGTCCTCAGTGTAACCAAGTACTCCTTTTAATTCGCCTTCAGAAGCAGCTTTCATAGCAGCACAAACTTCTTTGTAAGAAGCACCTTTTTCTAAACGACAAGTTAAGTCAACAACAGAAACGTTAGGAGTTGGAACACGGAAAGCCATACCAGTTAATTTTCCGTTCAGCTCAGGAATTACTTTACCTACAGCTTTAGCTGCTCCAGTAGAAGATGGGATGATGTTTTGACCAGCACCACGACCACCTCTCCAGTCTTTCATTGAAGGACCGTCAACGGTTTTTTGAGTTGCAGTAGTTGCATGAACAGTGGTCATCAAACCTTCAACGATACCAAAGCTGTCGTTCAATACTTTAGCGATAGGTGCCAAGCAGTTGGTAGTACATGAAGCGTTAGATACAAACTGCATGTCTTTGGTATATCTGTCTGTGTTCACACCGCAAACAAACATTGGAGTGTCGTCCTTTGAAGGAGCTGACATGATAACTTTTTTTGCACCAGCGTCTATGTGACCTTGCGCTGATTTCTTGTCAAGGAACAATCCTGTTGACTCAACTACATATTCTGCATTGATGTCACCCCATTTCAAATCAGCTGGATTTCTCTCAGCAGTTACGCGAATTGCGTTGCCATTAACAACCAATTTACCATCTTTAACTTCAACGGTTCCGTCGAAACGACCATGAGTAGAATCGTACTTCAACATGTAAGCCATGTATTCAACATCGATCAGGTCATTAATTCCTACGATTTGAATATTGTCGAACTTCTGAGCGGCGCGAAACACCAAACGACCGATGCGGCCAAATCCGTTGATACCAATTTTAATTTTTGACATTCTATTTTTGTTTTTAGTGATTATTTTATGGGTGATCTATTTAAGATTAAGAATCTGTTTCTGGTAATTTTCGGTACAAAAGTATAAAATCATTGGCAAACCATCAAGGTTTATCATGATCAAATTGAAGCTTGAAGTGTGAAATCAAGTTAAATAATATATCTTATAACTAACTCACTGTGAATGTACACTAAGTGTTTTGCTCATTGAAAGAGAAAGTTGGTAGAGGTTAATTCAACAGAAAAAGGAAACTTTAGAGCTTCCTTTCAAAATAGTTTAAATTTGTGGATTTTCCAAAAATGTTATGCATGACTTGATGTCACAGCTTCGGCTTGACTATACGCTGGACAATCTTGAGTTGATTTGCATGACGAGAAAGCCACAGCGACCACAAACAGGAACATCGAAAAAACAACCGCCTTTTTCATAATAATAAGTTTTTTGTAATAGTATATAAAAGTTTTAAAATCTTTAATCTTCTATTTATTAAGATTCTCTTCAACTATGTTTCTTGTAACGTAATAAAGTTTCCAGAGGTTTCATTAATATTGATTACAAACATATAAAAAATACTTATTTACTATCTCTTCTTGGATTTAAAAATAACATTTAAGAAAATAAATAGTTCACATGCTTGGAATTACAGATAGTGTTTGTGTTTTTGTTTTTTCTGGTGATCTGCTTTTATATAAGCTTTGCTCTTTGGTATTGAGCTTATAGAAGTGCCTTATCAAAAATACTGATTTGTGGTTTCTTTACTTTTAATAAAAGTACCAAGCTCACCTATTTTAAGTAAGGAGATTTTGGAACCACATGAAAACCAACTTCAATAACTGCTTTTTGAATTGTTTTTATAGGGATTTTAAAAGAAGTGTGTACCTTTATTTCTCTTGGGAAGATACTCTCATCGACCGACACATCTTTTACACCTTTTACATTATATATGGCTGATTTTATTAATTCTAATGAAGCATGCTTTTTGGCATCTGTAACAAATACCCTCCCTTGACCACCTGGAAGCACATTCTCTGAGAACATACCTCCAGAAGTTTGTCTTGATTGGAGAGCTCTTTTTATCTTTTCGATGATTCTAAGGATGAAACATTGCATTTTGTTTATGTTTTATGGTGTTATACACTTTGCTTATTGATTTTAAAGTTAGATGAAGTTTTTTTAATATGCATTTTAACCCATGTGTTTTTTGTAATTTTTAACCTAAACGGAATTTAGGTTAAAATAAGAATTTAGTGTTGACTCTTTGTTGGGAGTTTGGCATTTTAGATTCCATTTTTGGTATTTGTTTTTATCAAAACCTTAACTGTCAGATACTATATTTTATTTTAATTCTACTGAATGAGCACTGAATTGATTTAAAAATGTAATGTTCCAGTTATTTCATATTTTTGATGATTCGATTGATTTGGAAACTTTCTAAACCCAAGGAGATATGGCATTAATCATAACACTTGCAATTACCATTGTGTTGCAGTTTTTTGCAGCATCTGTAGCTATAAAATTAACCAAAGTGACCAAGTACAATCTTTCATGGATACTAATCTCTTTTGGGTTTGTTTTTATGGCCGTGCAGCGGTTGGCCGAGTTCTTGCCTTTTGTTACCAATATAGAGTCACAATATTTTCGGTTGTTCTATATCTGGTTGGGAGCAATCACCAGTCTGTTTTTTGCTATTGGGGTTTTTTTAATTCAAAAAATATTCAAACACATTAAACAAGTTGAGAATAAAACCAGAGATCAAGAGAAGGCGCTTTTAAATGCAATTATCCAAACAGAAGAGCGCGAGAGGCGGCGTTTTGCCAATGAAATTCATGATGGATTAGGTCCTTTGCTTTCCACCATAAAAATGTCTGTTTCCTCATTGTCTTCGGTAGAAACGAACCCAGAAAGTCTTTCAGTAATTAAAAACACCAACTTAATTATTAGTGAGGCCATTAAAAGTGTACAAGAGATCTCGAACAATTTGAGTCCACACGTATTATCGAATTTTGGCTTAGCCAAAGCGATCCGTAATTTTGTGAATAAAATTAATCAGGCCAAAGTTTTAAACATCTCTTATAAAACCAATGTGATGGATGTTAGATATCCTACCAGTTTGGAAATCGTTGTCTATCGTTCTGTTTGTGAATTGTTAAATAATTCCATTAAGCATTCTGGTGCGTCTAAGGTTCTTGTAAATCTGTTTAGTGATGGTGATTTGTTAGAGGTGATCTTTCAGGATAACGGAGTAGGTTTCGATTCAAAAAGCCTTTTTGTGGATGAAAAGGGTAAAGGGTCAGGATATTTTAATATGCTTAGTAAAATCAAATCTATAAAAGGTAAATTAGAAGTCTCTTCTAAGAAAAATGAAGGTGTTCGTGTTCATATTAAATTACCATTAGATGGATAACTCAGATAAAATAAGGGTTTTTTTGGTTGATGACCACAATCTATTTCTCAATGGGCTGAGATTGTTGTTAACTACTACTCAGGTTTTTGATGTGATTGGTGAAGCTTCTAATGGATTGGAGTTTATGGAACGTTTTCAAGCAGCGGATCCCGATGTAGTGTTGATGGATATTTCTATGCCAGTAATGGATGGGGTAGAGGCTTCGCGAAGAGCTTTAGAGATTGATCCTGATCTAAAAATCATCACTCTTTCTATGTATGGTGATCAGGAGTATTATACCCGAATGTTGGAAATTGGAGTGCGTGGATTTGTTTTAAAAGATAGTGATATTCAAGAAGTAAAGTCTGCAATTACAACTGTAGCACAAGGCGGCAATTATTTCTCCAGACAACTTTTACGTGGGTTGATATTGGGCAAAAAAGAGTTGCCTTTGATCTTAGGTAGCGAAGAGCAACTATCTGAACGAGAGTTGGAAGTACTCATCGAAATCTGCCAAGGTCTTTCCAACAATGAAATTGCAGATAAACTCTTTATAAGTAAACGTACCGTTGAGAAACATCGTGCCAACGTGCTTTTAAAAACGGGATGCAAAAACACAGCCAGTCTCGTGGTTTTTGCCATTCGCAACCATTTGGTTGAACTATAATGCAATCAAGTATTAAATTACTTAAAATCAACAACTTAACATACGTATTTCTACCACCTCTATTTACGTATTTACACGCCAAGAGATCATTCTATTTCCCCATATATTTGGGTGACTAACTAATATCCAAAATAATGTCATCCCTATATGTTCAATTGCAATCTGATATCCGATTTCAGGAAGGTCTTACCGCATGTATGAACTGTGGTGTTTGTACTGCTATCTGCCCAGCTGCCGCTTACTATGATTATGATCCCAGAGAAATTTGCCAAGAGGTGCAAAGTCAAGATGAACAAACTCTCATTCATCTTTTAAAAAGTGATACCATTTGGATGTGTGGTCAATGTTTGTCGTGCAAAACCCGCTGCCCTCGTGACAATACGCCAGGTTATATCATTTCTGCTCTCCGTACTTTAAGTCAGCAAACAGGATATTTTGCCCACTCGCGTATGGGGCGCCAACAGTTGCGTATAAAGCGAACTGTGGGTGAAAGTATTTTAAAGGAGGGGTATTGTGTTCATCCCAAACTTCTTGTTCCTGCTGAACATCCTGAGCAAGGCCCTGTTTGGCAGTGGACTTTAAACCATGGGAAAGAACTTTTTGCACAGCTTGGTTCCAACTATTATGAAGAGGGTGAAGGGGGAGTTCGTAAAATTGATGATGATACTTTGGGAGAGTTGCATGCCATATTTAGTGAGACTGGTGGGTTGGATTTTTTTGATCGAATAGAAGAAGGAATGAAAAATAGACCAACAGATGATGGCACTAAAGATTCTTTGTTCTGAATTTATCATTAAACTCATAAACAATCATGAACCCAACATCTTGGAAAGATTACCAAAAACAAATTCCCGACGACCACTTCTTTTTTGTGCGTAGTTGCATTCGCCAATCTCTTTTCCCTGGTGCCGAAAGTGCTATGCTACGAATCATGAAAGATTTTTTGCATAAAGATGTTTATGAAGATCCCCGACATACTACCTGTACGGGAATTGGGTACCATTCTGATGTGGTTCTTCTTGAAACTATCATGACTGTGGTAGCACGCCAATTGGCTTTAATGACAGAAGCTGGGTATAAAAATTTGTTGGTGTCGTGCGTAACTTCTTTTGGAATCTATCTTGAGATATTTGATATGTGGCATCATTTCCCTGAAAAGTTGGAAGATACCCGCCAGTCGTTACGAAGAGCCACAGGTAGAGAGTTTGAAATACCTGAGTCTATAGTCCATACTTCAGATGTTATCTATCATTTTCGAGACGAGATTGCAGCTTTTTCCAGCCTGCGTTTGGTGAATGCCGAAAGTGGTCTTCCCTTAAAAGCTGTAGAGCATGTAGGATGCCATTATGCTAAGATTTTTCCAAGCGGTGGGTTTGGAGGTGCAGAATTTCCATTTGTTCTATCTGGATTAATTGAATCGTGGGGCGGTGAAGTGATTGATTACCCAGAAAGACGTCACTGTTGTGGATTTGGATTTAGACACTATTTGCTTCGTGAGAATCGAGGCTATTCGCTTTCTAATTCCAAAATGAAATTTGAATCTATGGCTCCTTACCAACCAGATTTTATATTGACCAATTGCCCAGGCTGTAATATGTTTCTGGATCGATGGCAATATACCTTGGCAGAGATGGAAGGAAAAACCTACGATAAAGGAGGTTTGGGCATTCCTGTTCTTAGTCATGAAGAGCTGGCTGGAATTATGCTGGGAATGGATCCTTGGAAATTGGGGTTGCAAATGCACCAAGTGCAAGTTGAATCTCTGTTGGATAAGTTGGGTTACAGCTACTCAAAAAAAGAGAAGTATTATATAGCTGGTAAGCCTGTGTCGCCTCCTCAAAAACCTTCGGTGCTTTTGGTTTAAATAGGTGATTTATAATAAAGGTATTGGATTAGGATGTGAAAGATGAGGTTTTAATGTTTTGTCAGATTTAAATAAAGTGAATGGCATGTCAATAAAGAGAGTTTCTGTGATAGGAGCAGGACCAGCAGGTATGAAAGCTGCTGCAACACTTGCATCTAGCGGAATTGAGGTAATGCTGTTTGAAAGGAGCAATTTCACGGGTGGACATCTTTCTCAATGGCACACTATGTTCCCTACTCTTGAGCCAGCTTCCGATCTAATGCAATCGCTTCAATCGAATCTCGATCATCCCAATGTAGAGCTCTTATCGTTACAAACAATCCAATCCATGCATTGTATCAATGGAAAGTGGGAGGTTGTTTCTTCCAGTGGAGAGCGTTTTGAATCCGATGCAGTTTTGATTGCTACTGGTTTTAAGCTTTTCGATGCAGCTCGAAAGGAGGAGTATGGTTATGGAATTTATCATCAAGTGGTGACTTCTGCTGATTTGGAAGCTATGTTTAATGAGCAACAGAGCTGGCCTTTTCAGCCAGAAGTTTCTCAATTGCGCATAGGATTGGTTCATTGTGTAGGTTCGCGAGATGCCAAATGTGGAAATCGATATTGCAGCA
>CAZJDS010000111.1:0-3049 GCA_964544795.1 uncultured Alkaliflexus sp.
GATGTTTTGGATCGACTTGGTAAATAAATTTGTTAGATTTTAGTTTAAAATAGAAAGAAGAGCCTTCGAAAAAGAGGCTCTTTTTTTATGCTCAAATAGTTTTGGTGTTTCAGTTCATTTTATGAAAGCTATTTTTTTAAGATTGTCATTTACATCATCCGTTTATGTTTCCATAGTTGCTTGATGAACCGGCTCTCCAATATTTTCCTTTAAAATAAGTTGTTTGTAGTATGAGATCATAACGGTAGTGAGTGGTAACGCTAATAGCATTCCTAAAATCCCCATAATACTTCCCCACACAGAAAGAGAAAGGAGTATGATTGCAGGATTCATATTGTATGCCTTCCCCATAATCCTTGGAACCAAAAGGGTCTCTTGAATAACTTGAACTATTGCCATGACTAAAAGTACAAGTAAAAATATTTGAAAAAAGCTTTGCCCCGTTTCCATGGATTTTAATAAGGCTAAGAATACGGCTGGAATAAATCCTACAATTTGTAAGTAGGGAACAATATTTAAAATACCGATGAATAGTCCTAAGGTTATAGCCATCGGTAAATTAATGATAGAAAACCCTATGGCCATCAATATTCCCACAATCATGGCAATGGTGCTTTGTGCTCTAAAGTACACTCTCATGGATATTTTAAGATCTTCAACTATATTTGAAAATAGCGATCTGTGTTTTTTTGGAACCAGACGTATCCATCCTGCCTCCAGTTTTTTGTAATCTAAAAGAATGAAAAACAGATATAGTAAAACCAATAAAAAACCAATTACTCCTGCAATGATTGAGATCGAACTGGAAAAAACTGACTTTATCGATTTGGTAAGTACTGCACCAATCTCTTTTAAGTTTTCGGCATTTAGAAGATCCTGAAAATTATTTTTTGAAATGAACTGTCTTAAATGGAACTCTATACTTGCTGGTAATACTCCTTCAAAGTCATGGGTTCCCAGATAATCTTTTAAGAGGAATGATAAATTGTTTGCCTCTGACAACATTCTGGGAATCAACCACCAGAATGCACCTACAAATAAAGAAATAAATAAAACTAAAGTAATAAATACAGATATTCCTCTGTGTCTTACTCTTACACGATTTTGAATAAAATCTACGATCGGATCAATTAAATAAGCCAGAATGACAGCAAAAAAGAAGGGTACCAACACGCTGCTGATAGAGCGAATGACCAATATAATTCCAACAATTATGGCAACAGCAATCAGCATTCTTACAAATCGATCAAAAGTATATGGTTTTGATGAATAGAATGCTAACTCATAGTTTTCGTCAATTTTTTCTCGCATAAAGACTTTTTATTAATCTCTTGTAGATAAAATAAGTGGTTAATGGCATTTTAAATTATTTTTTGTTGGGGCTAAAGTTAAAATTAAGCTTTGTTAATGAATAAATTGAGCAATCAAGAGAGGATATTGTCTTTATTTTCTAATTAATCAGCATCTCTTAATGTTGCGGTAAATGCTAATCAAATATAGCCATTTTCATTGAAATGATTTGAATAGTTGATCGGTTTAATCATAGTTGGTTCGAGAAATAAGAGAGGTTCTTCTAAAATAGTTAGTGTCGATAAAGTCTCTATACGACAACGTTGAGTCTGTTTTTTTTAATGTAAGATGTTTGTTTTTTTGAGTTGCTTAACTTTTATTCTGAGTCTTACTTAGTCTTGTGCGAGTTTAATTGCAGCCGCTAAAAATTTAAACTTCAATTAGATGCATTTAATTCACTAAAATTAAAACATTTTGTATTTAAAAACGTTATAAGATTGTGTTAAAAGATGTAAATATTGTTGTACATTTGTATTGTGGCTTATTGTTTGTACTCATGCAAAAGGTTAAGATGATAGTATAGCGAAATAGAATATATGATGCGTTTAATTAAAATAGGGATAGTGTTGTTGGTAATTGCAGCCAGTTTTGGCTGTGAACGCGATTATATGTTCCGTGGAGGTACCGATGGGATTAAATTTTCATCGGATACTGTTATGTTCGATACAATCTTTACTTCTATAGGTTCTGCAACCCGCCATTTTCGTGTTTATAATCCTTACAGTGCCGATATGATTATCGATCGTATCCAGCTGATGGGAGGGGATGATTCGAAATTTAGAATAAATGTGGATGGACGTGCTGATTATGAAGTTAATGATGTTGAACTCCGATCTGGTGATAGTCTTTTTGTTTTTGTAGAAGTGCGAATAGATCCAGGCTTGGATGCCAACGCCCCATTTGTAGTTACTGATTCTATCACATTTTATACCAAAGAGCGTTTTCAAACGGTAAAGCTGATTGCTTATGGTCAAGACGTGGTTATATTGCGCGATACAATCTTAAAAACCATGCGATTCAGCAAAGATAAACCATACCTAATATATGACAGAGTGGAGGTAGATTCTTTGCAGAAATTAACTATTGAAGCAGGTTGTCGGCTACACTTTTATAAAGACGCATTTTTAAACGTTCGACCTGGGGCAACACTTGAAGTGCTTGGAACAAAAGAAGAACCTGTTTTATTTGCTGGTTCGCGCTTGGAAAGTTGGTACGCAGATGTTCCAGGACAATGGGGTTATATATACCTTATGCCTGGAAGTAAAAACAACTCATTTAATTATGTTAATATTCGTAATGCAACCATTGGTTTGGTTGTAGATTCTGTAGGATTGGATAACGACCCTGTAATTATTTCAAATACACGGATTGAGCATAGTGCCAAGCAAGGACTTTTGGCTCAGTCGTCCTCTATTTTATCATGGAATAGTCTTTTTGCCGATAGTGGAAGTGCATCGGTTGCTTTAATGGGTGGAGGGAATTATAATTTCTTTCATTGCACTATTGCCAATTATTTTAATTGGAAGGTGAGAGGGGTTCCAGCACTTGTTCTTTCCAACTTTTTGGAAGGAAAAAATGGTGTAAAAGAACCAAGGGATTTAAAGGCTGCTAATTTTAAGAATTGTATTATTTATGGCCAGGCATCCGATGAGTTAGGACTCTATTTTTATGAGGGTAAGGTAGACTCTGATTCTGAAGA
>CAZJDS010000111.1:3059-7482 GCA_964544795.1 uncultured Alkaliflexus sp.
AGAACCTACACCTCCTGCAGAAAACTATAAGTTTGATCATGTATTGCTTCTTTCTCAGTTGGGAGATAAAATATTGGCAGATAAGAAGCATTTTAATGAGGTCATAGTTAATAAATCACCTCTTTTTACGAATTATAAAAATTATGATTATTCACTTGACACCCTTTCGGTAGCTCAAAAGGCGGGCTCAAAAATTTTTGCGCAAGAATACCCTCTTGATTATGACGGTAACAATCGGCTCTTAGATGGAAAGCAACCTGATTTGGGTTTTTTAGAGAGAGTTGAAGGGCAATAAAGAGATTACTATCTATAAATGTATTTTATTAATTGTGGATATTTAACTGGTAAAACTTCATTGGTACTAAACATCTTTTAGAGAAATAGTAATTAAATTATAGAGAGTTGAAATACCTGTTTACTCTTTTTATTTTATCTCTTTTCACTACACTTTTTGGTCAATCAGAGCCAAGTCAAAAAAGAGCAAGCTTCATGTTCTACAATGTGGAGAACCTTTTTGATACTTATAAGGATTCAATTAATCTGGATGAGGAATTTACGCCAGATGGTGCGCGTCGTTGGACTTACTCACGAATGAAGAAAAAATGGGTAAACATTGCCCGCGTTATTACAAATGCTGGCGGTTGGAACCTCCCTGTGATAGTTGGGCTTTGTGAAGTAGAGAATCGATGGGTTTTAACTTCCTTGTTGTATGAAACTGGTTTGAAAAACTTATCCTACGATGTGGTTCATTACGACTCGCCTGATATGAGAGGGATTGACGTTGCTTTTTTCTATAAAAAGGATAGAATAACAATATTAGAATCAAAACCCATCCCCGTCACTTTTGGTGATGATTCACGCCCTACGCGAGATATTCTTTATGCCAAAGTTCTATTAGATGATTTGGATACTTTGTTTGTAATGGTCAATCACTGGCCTTCCAGATGGGGTGGGGCGGCTGTTACGCATTCAAAACGCCAGCGAGCAGCGCGTATAGTTAAACAGGTGTGTGACTCATTACAGGCCGAGAATCCTCAGCGAAAAGTTCTAATTATGGGTGATTTTAATGAGCCTGCTAAAAGTGATATCTTCCTTAAAGATATGGGCGTAGGAACTCCAAGTGACAGCACTTGTCTGGTTAGCCCAGCACTTGATCTTCCACCTGGTGTGGGTACACTTAAGTTTCGACATGCTTGGGATCTGTTTGATCAGATTATAGTTTCACGGCCAGTGTTGACAGATACTATAGGTTATAGGATGATGGAGCCTCACATGAAAATTATCAGACTTCCATTTTTACTGCAGCAGGATGATACTTTTGGTGGAGAAAAACTTTTTAGAACCTACGAAGGATATAAATATTCAGGAGGATATAGTGATCACTTACCTGTTTGGATAGATCTTGATTTACCATAATTCTATGGATTGTTGTCTGACCCATTCAAAAAGGCAAACGGATGCTGCGTGCGAAACATTTAATGATTTGATGGAACCCATAACAGGAATGTGGATTTTAACTTTGGATTTTTGTAATAGAAAATCCGATATGCCCTGGGATTCATTTCCTACAATCAAAGCCATTTTTTGTGGCAAAGTAGAAGTAAATATATTTTTCGAATGGGGAGCGGTCTCCAGCGCTGTCAATATATATTCATTTGGTAGTAAATTTAGAACCTCTTCTTTTTTGCAGAATTGCCACTCTACTACATTCCCAGCAACATTGGCCATTTTTCGCACTTTTGACAATTTCAGACTTTCACCCCCATGAACTGCCAATACTTTTGCGCATCCTACATTGCCTGCCAGACGTATAATTTGTCCCAGATTCTCTGGTGTCTTCAGATGATCGGTTATTATAATTGGAGGAAACGGCCAAGAGATTTCACAAGGTGTGGTTTGAAAAAAACGATTTGCATTTAAATCTTCCATCTCTATTCTTTCTTTGATGGGGTTAGACCTAACTCCTTTCCTGTCTTTAACATCAAATCATAAGCTTCTTCATAGTTGTTATGTATTATACCATCCAAAATGGCATCTTTTATAACTGCCTTAATTGTTCCTACTTCCTGACAAGGTGTCAGATCGAAAATCTCCATAATAAGATCGCCCGATATGGGAGGCTGAAAGTTGCGTACCTTATCTTTTTCTTCAATCTCTTTGAGTTTGCGACGAACAATCTTAAAGTTTCGAAGGTGACGCTCAGCGCGTTCCCTATTTTTTGAAGTGATATCAGCTTCACACAGAGTCATTAAATCGTCAATGTCATCACCTGCTTCAAATAATAAGCGACGAACCGCTGCATCGCCCACTTCATCTTCGATGAGTGCAATGGGCCGCATGTGAAGGAAAACCAATTTTTGCACAAATTTCATTTTCTCATTCAAGGGTAAACGCATCCTTTTAAAAATGGTGGGAACCATTTTTTGTCCAACATGATTGTGTGCATGAAAAGTCCATCCTTGAGTGGGGTCGAAACGTTTTGTTGCTGGTTTCGCTATGTCGTGAAGTATAGCTGCCCACCTCAACCACAGATCATCTGTATTAGGAGCTATTTGGTCTAAAACCTCCAAAGTGTGATAGAAGTTGTCCTTGTGTGATTTTCCATTCACTGTCTCAACACCTTTAAGCGCTGCAAATTCAGGAAAGAAAATCTCAAGCAAACCCGTAATATCCAATAATTTGAAGCCAATGGATGGTTGTTCAGTCATCACTATTTTGTTGACTTCCTCACTTATTCTTTCAGGCGAAAGAATTTTAATCCGCTCCTTATTTTTAGAGATGGCATCAAAAGTCTTTTGTTCTATGCGAAAATTCAGCTGCGTGGCAAATCGAATGGCTCGGAACATGCGCAATGGATCGTCTGAGAAAGTTATATCAGGATTCAAGGGAGTACGAATTATCTTGTTTTCGAGATCCTCCAACCCATTAAAAGGATCGATTAAATCTCCATAAGTCTCTTTGTTTAGGCTAATAGCCAAAGCGTTAATGGTAAAATCGCGTCGATTCTGATCGTCTTCCAGTGTTCCATCTTCTACCGTGGGCTTTCTACTGCTGTAATTGTACGATTCTTTACGTGCACCGACAAATTCTACTTCCATATCTCGGTAGCGAAACATTGCAGTGCCAAAAGATTTAAAAACAGAAACTTTTAGTCCTCCCAGTTTTTTTGCAGTTTTCTCTGCCAGGTCAATTCCGTTGCCCACCACAACCACATCAATGTCATTAGTGTGGCGCTTTAGGAGAAGGTCTCTCACAAAACCACCAATTACGTAAATCTCTTTCTTCTCAAAATTTGCAATTTCTGAAATAGCCTTAAATACTGGGTTCTGAAGATGCTTTTGCATGTATATATGAAAAATTTTATTATCGAAATTAAAAGTAAACTTTGATTTACTGACAAAACTACAATTTTTTGATTGAAACGTCGCATTCCAAATATACAATCCGTTTTTACAGGTTCTGTTTTTTCCTGTTATGATGCTTGATATTAGAAGTTTATAGTTGTTTATGAAGTGTGGTACTGATCAGTAATCAGGATACTTTTTAAATTTGGCACAGTGGTTGTATGTAAGTATCTATAAGTTTAGATATTTGCATTTGTGCATTATATATTTTAATTTTGCAGATTATTAATTTATTTAAAAATAAAAGATTATGGTTGAGTTTTTAAACGTGGAGACTTTTAAAGAGAAAGTTTTTGATTACACAAGTAATAAAGAGTGGAAGTTTAATGGAGATAAGCCTTGTTTGATAGATTTTTATGCCGATTGGTGTGGTCCTTGTAAGATGGTTGCTCCAATTTTAGATGAGCTATCAAAAGAGTATGCAGGGAAAGTTGATATTTATAAGATAGACACTGAAAAAGAGCAAGAGTTGGCATCAGTATTTGGCATACAAAGTATCCCATCGTTGCTATTTGTTCCTCAAGAAGGACAGCCACAAATGGCACAAGGTGCATTGCCTAAAGAGTCTTTTGAAAAAGCAATTAAAGATGTATTGGGTGTTGAGAAGTAACCTTTTCGGTTTTTTCGAGTATTCAGAGTAAATTTAACACTGAATTTCTACACGCTCTTTATTTAATATCAAGTAAATACTTTTTTAAGGCAACTTTTAAATAGTAGAGCTGTTTTAATTGAGTAAGTGTTATTTTAAAAAATGAATAGTCAACGGATTGAGATTGGAGAGAGAAAGTTTTTATAAAGAGACAACTGTTTCAAAAATAAACGTTTTACTTTTGGCACAGATTGATTTTCACAATCAGACGTATATGTTGTTCAATCCCATACAGTCCTTTTAGGATATAATCAAATGGATATTATGAGAAAAATTTTTATTGTTTTGTTTTCAATGGGCTTTTTGTTTTATGCATCAGCAGAGAATCTCGTTGAGCGTGAAGGCGCACCCACTCCGCTAACTCCAGCCG
>CAZJDS010000112.1:0-7435 GCA_964544795.1 uncultured Alkaliflexus sp.
AAAATTATCAAATGATACATCCTCTAAAAGTTGCATTTACTACTTGAATCTAAGAAATAAATAGTTGTGAAAACTATTTTTTAATAAACTTCAGAGTCGAGGACCTCTTAGTTCCAGTAACTTTAACAATATACATTACATTATTCAAGTGAGCTATTGAAAGTATTTGATTGTCAACGTATTTATTCACTTCCATCACCTTGTTTCCAGTAAGGTTATACAACTCGACATTTAGATTGTTCGCCCCTTTTAAATAGATAAATTCTGTTGCTGGATTAGGAGAAATAACCAGTTCAAATTCTTGAGTGTCAGTAATAGTACTTGGAATCTCTTCCACAATAACTACCTCAAAAGTGCGAGAGACGCTGTTGTCTAATTTCCAAGAACAGCTTATCGTCGTTTCACCACTCAGATGACCAGTTAAACGACCACTCTCATCAATAGAAGCAACCAATGGGTTGCTTGACTTCCAAATAATCTCTTGATTTTCATCCTTTTTCCCCTTTGTAATTACATAACTCTCAAACTGAAAAGAGTAGTCTTTGTACCATTTATATACTTTGTCCACAGGGAAGTTACCTTTACTTTCTGGATGATTGGAAACGATTGTAGTTGTTTTACCAGTAATGGATTTGTCTGGTTTTACCACTGCAACTCCGCACACTTCAGTTGAGACTTCACCAATGGCTCCAGCATGAGAACGTACTCCTGTATAAATTCGGATAAAATCAATCTGATCCAACTTTACAGAATCCCCATTTTCGTCCACTGCCCAACTAATATCAAAAGCATCACCTCCACAACCCTCTACAACATCTAAGGTGTATGGGTTGTCGGGAATATCCAAAGAGACACCTCGATTTATCGGTTTGTTATCTACATAGCCATAGTCGAACTCTCCATTTGTGCCGATACCGCTTTGAACAGTTTTAGATTTTAATAAAGTTCCTGTGAAACCGTAATTATGCTGATCAATTTCGGGAAAATTGCTTTGAAGCGGATAGTGTTCTTGCGTGTGAGATTCTTTCATATAAACCACAACACCAGAATTTCCTTTATTGTCAAACCAAGGCACATCGGCCTTAGCATTCGGATTGGTATAAGTAATGGTATAATCCTTTATAGTGCTTGAGAGAAAATGATCACTTCCTCTGAGTTCGTACCATGTGTCATCGGGTTCTCCATTAGCATTCTCATCTTTCATTACTTGCACAATTCCAGGCTCTGAATTTCCCAAACTTGGATTGCCAAAAATAGTAAAATCTACTCCATAGGGATTATCTTGGTGATTAAGAATGGGTTCATCAAATCCTAAAATAATATACCCTCCCCAAGCACCTAACGAAACCATCATTCCTGGATCAGCTGCTCCATTTAAAACGGTTTGTGCATTTGCAGGTAGGCCAGGAGACTTATTAATAAATTGACCAGGAGCTGGCTTATATTCGATAAGTTTGGTTGCATATTTGATCTGACCAAAACTCAAGAAAGAGTTTAACAACAACAACAGTAACAACGGATATAAAAGTCTCATAACGCTTTAGGTTTAATAATTCATGTGCAATTTTTGAAAGCGGCAAAGGAGTTAGAGATATAGTTACTTATTGAGCATCACATTATAGGTTGGATCTTCAATAATATTTACATCAATGATGCTTTCAGCGTTTTTAATTAATTTTCGACAATCGGGGCTTAAATGACGCAAACGTATTTTCTTGCCTTGCTTGAGATATCTTTCTGTTATTTGGTTTAATGCTTCAATGGCAGACATGTCTACTACACGACTCTCTTTAAAATCTATAACAACCTCCTCAGGATCATTTAAAATATCAAATTTTTCGTTGAAAGCTTGTGTAGAACCAAAAAATAATGGGCCATAAATCTCATAGTGTTTTACACCCTTCTCATCTACACGTTTTCTTGCACGAATTCTTTTGGCATTGTCCCACGCAAATACCAAAGCCGAAATTATAACCCCGATTAAAACAGCCAACGCCAAGTTGTGCAGAAAAACAGTTACTAAGGTAACCAACACCATTACAAGAATATCAGATTTAGGGTATTTTGTAAATATTTTTAAACTTGCCCACTCAAATGTACCGATGGCAACCATTATCATCAGTCCCGTGAGTGCGGCCATGGGTACTTTTTCTATCAAGTTACTTCCGAACATTATAAATACCAACAACATCACCGAAGCCACAATACCTGACAATCTCGCCCGGGCACCATTTGAGACGTTGATCAAACTTTGACCAATCATGGCACAACCACCCATGCCAGAAAAGAATCCCGATAAAACATTGGCAGCACCTTGCGCGACAGCTTCTCTGTTACTTTGCCCACGAGTTTCGGTTAATTGATCAACAATGTTTAAAGTAAGCAAGCTTTCAATTAAACCGACCCCCGCAACGATGGCAGCATAGGGAAATATAATTTTAAAAGTATCAAAAGTAAATGGTATCGCAGGAATATGAAAAGGAGGAAATCCTCCTTTAATAGAAGCCATATCACCCACCGTTTTAGTATCTAAATTTAGAAAATAGACCAAACCAAAAATCACCAAAATAGCTGTAAGAGATGCAGGGAATGCTTTTGTAAATTTTGGCATCCCCCAAATGATAAGCATTGTAAGTAAAACCAAGGCCAGCAGCAAATAAAGAGTAGAACCCACCAACCAATTGCCTGAAATATCCTTAAACTGATCTAATTGAGACATGAAAATAATAATGGCCAAACCATTGACAAAACCAAAAATTACAGGATGAGGCACCAAACGAATCAGTTTACCCAGCCTTAATAATCCAGCAATCAATTGAATTACTCCAGCAAGTATTGCAGTTGCAAAAACATATTCAACACCATGACTTTTTGCCAATGCCACAATAACGATTGCCACAGCACCTGTGGCACCAGAAATCATTCCAGGACGACCACCTAAAACAGAAGTGACCAACCCCATCACAAATGCAGCGTAGAGCCCAACCAATGGTTCTACACCAGCAATCATAGCAAAAGCAACTGCTTCTGGTACCAAAGCAAGTGCAACGGTAATTCCAGATAAAATTTCTGTTTTATAATTTACTTTTTGTTTAAAATCGAATAAATTAATAATCTTCTGCATACTGAGAAATTAAGCTTTATAAAAAGATGGATGTCCTATAGTGAAAACTTTGGAGACGATAGTGTGTATCTAAAAAGAAAAGAGTAGTGTGAATACTCTTTCTATCTTCTTTTCTTATTTGAATTTGCAAAAATAGAGTAAATAACCGAATGACAAAACAAAAAACAGTTAGAAGCCAGCAAACCATTCCATCGATTGTTAAAATTGACTATATTTGCAATTATTGAAAACCACTCCTAATTTTAATATGCAATATTGTGAATAACTGTGTGAAAAGAGACTGAGCTCAAGAAAAAGATCAAAGAGTCGTTGATGTTAAATCATGCATATTATCCTAAATAATGACTCCAACCATACCCCGTCATTTAAAGAGAAGAAAATTTATAAAGAAAAGTTTATGATAGTGAAGAAGGGAGCAGCTATCGCTGGAATGCTGCTTATGTTTGCCAGCGGAATTACTACCACAGAAGCCTGTACCAATATTTTAGTTACCAAAGGAGCCTCAACTGATGGTTCAACTTTTATTTCCTATGCAGCCGATTCGCACGATCTCTTTGGCGAGTTATATCACTGGCCTGCACAAAAATATCCAGAAGGCACTATGCTGCAAATTCATGAATGGGATACAGGAAAATATTTGGGCGAAATTCCACAGGTTTCTCAAACCTACAATGTTATTGGTAACATGAACGAATACCAAGTGGCCATAGCCGAGACTACTTTTGGTGGCAGACCTGAGCTTGTAGACACCACTGGCATTATGGATTATGGTAGTCTAATGTATGTGGCTCTTCAACGTTCAAAAGATGCACGAGAAGCCATTCATGTTATTACGTCGTTGGTAGATAGATATGGTTATTACAGTTCGGGCGAATCATTTTCCATTGCTGATCCCAACGAGGTTTGGATTTTAGAGATGATCGGTAAAGGAAATCGTGACAAAGGAGCTGTTTGGGTGGCTGTGAAAATTCCTGATGGATATGTTTCTGCACACGCCAACCAAGCAAGGATTACCACCTTCGATCTGTCGGACAAAGAAAATGTACTCTACTCCCACGATGTTGTATCGTTTGCACGAGAGATGGGTTATTTTGATGGAAAAAACAAAGATTTTAGTTTTGTTGATGCCTATGCTCCACTGGATTTTGAGGCTGTTCGTTTTTGTGAAGCACGTGTTTGGAGTGCCTTTAGAATTATGAACAAAGAGATGGATCGCTACAGTGACTTTGCATTAGGCAAATCCAACGAAAAGATGCCTCTCTTCATAAAGCCAGAAAAGAAAGTCTCTGTGCGTGATGTGCAAAACATTATGCGCGATCATTTTGAAGGAACCCCATTGGATATGACCAAAGATGCGGGTGCAGGACCACATGGCCTTCCCTATCGCTGGCGTCCACTTACTTGGAAAGTAGATGATGTAAAATATATTAACGAACGTGCTATTGCTACGCAACAAACAGGCTTCTCGTTTGTGGCTCAAATGCGAAGCAAATACCCCAATCCCATCGGTGGAATTCTCTGGTTTGGTATGGACGATGCCAACAGCACTGTGTATCTTCCTATGTATATGGGGATGAAAAGCATTCCAGAGAATTTTAAAGAAGGTGAAGGCAGTTTGCTGGAATTCAGCTGGAACAGTGCTTTTTGGGTCTTTAATTGGGTTGCCAACCAAGCTTATACCCGTTACGATAAGATGATTGTGGATGTCAAAAAAGTGCAAACTCGCCTGGAAGATCAATATGAAACATTTGGTCCAGCCATCGATGCAACAGCCAAATCGTTGTATGACAAAAGTCCTGAAATGGCCAAAGAGTTTTTGACGGACTACAGTCACAATCAAGCCTCTAAAGCAGTAAGAGAGTGGCGAAAATTGGGTGAATTCCTCATGGTAAAGTACTTAGATGGAAATATACATCCAGAAAAGGACGGCGTATTTCTAAAAAATGAATATGGAAATCCTGCTCCAGCACAATTTCCAGGTTACAGTGAAAGTTATTATAGAAGTATCATAGAAGAGACTGGAGACAAACTCAAACTTAAAGAGCTTCCTGAATAGAAAAAGTGAGATTGTTTTAGATATTAAAAAGGATGGATGCCAGAGGGTGTCCATCCTTTCTATTTTTTGTAACAAAGGATGAAATGTAATTTTTCACCATTATTTATCGCTCCACACTTTCAAACTCCTATCTTTATCGTTTAATATGAGAAAATCAGATTATGAAGTTATCAGAAATTGGTGAATTTGGTTTTATAGAGCGGTTTACATCCAAATTCAATCATCTTTTGCCCGCAGGAGTTGAAGGTATTGGTGATGATTGCGCCGTTCTTCCCATGAACGAAACCCACGACTTGGTGGTGGCCACAGATCTGTTGGTCGAAGGAATTCATTTTCTGAAAAAGAAAATATCCCCAGAAGATTTGGGGCATAAAACATTGGCTGTAAATTTAAGTGACATTGCTGCCATGGGGGCACAACCAATAGCGTCGTTTCTTTCCATTGCCATTCCTGCCGACACCGAAGTAGAATATCTCGACTCCTTTATGGAAGGTTATCACACCTTGAGTGAAAAACACAATGTGGCACTAATGGGTGGAGATACTGCACGAGCACTGAATAAGCTCACATTCAACGTAACTGTAATGGGGAAAATTGAGAAGGGTAAATCACGATTGCGGAATATGGCAAAAGAGGGCGACATCATAGCGGTAACGGGGTATTTGGGAAGTTCTGCTGCTGGACTGCACGCTGTTTTAAATGATCTCAGTTCAGAGGATCCCAATGTGGACTATCTGATTCAACAACACAACAAACCTATACCACATATTGAAGAAGGAGTATGGCTGGCGCAACAAAAAGGAGTGCACGCCATGATGGACGTAAGCGATGGAATTGCTTCGGATATCAATCACATTCTTAAAGCATCTAAAAAAGGAGCTATCATTGAATTGTCAAACTTGCCTCTCTCCTATCAGTTAAAAGAATTTTCAGAAAATCAAAAAGTAAATAGTTATGATTTGGCCACTTCCGGAGGCGAAGATTACTGTTTGTTGGTTACCATTGATAAAGATCATTTCAATGATTTAGCAAAGAGATATAAAAAAGAGTTTCGCCAAGACCTATTTTCAATTGGAAAGATAAACAACTCCTCTTCTCTTCAGTTTTTATTAAACAACAAAGAAATTGAGCATACGAAAAGTGGTTTTAATCATTTTATCTTATAAATTGTGATTTTTGAAAGAAGAGCCTTTAAACTTAACCATACATGAGTGAAACTGGTAAAATCCATGTGCTGTTTATATCGTCATGGTTTCCATCAAAATCAGAGCCGTTTAATGGGAACTTTGTGCTTCGTCATGCTGAGGCGGTTGCAGAATATGCCATTGTTTCATTTGCCAATGTAACTTCTGATCCTTTGGAAGATAAATCAAAACTTCTTATTTCCGATAAAATCAAAATCTATGAGAAGATCCTATCTAAAAATCATTTTTTTAAAATCATTCGATTTTTACAGATACAATTTTTCTATTTCAAATTATTAAAGAGAATCTCTCAAGAAAATGGTCGGCCAGATATTATCCATGCCAATGTAGTGTTTCCATCTGCAGTGTATGCATACATTTTAAAAGTTTTTACTGGCATCCCATACATTATCTCCGAGCATTGGACGGGGCATTTACCTGCCACACGAGTAAAGCAATCGTTTTTCACTTTATTTCTCTCAAAGATAGCGACGTGGTCGGCCTCAGCTGTTTGTCCAGTTACGGAGAATCTTAAAAATGCAATGATAAATAAAGGCCTAAAAGGAATTTATCATGTAGTGCCTAATGTGACCAGCCTTGACTATTTCTATCCTTCGAAAAAAGCCAAGAATAGGAAAAACAAAAGAATCATTCATGTTTCAAGCTTGATAGATAAGCATAAAAATATTAGTGGAATCATTAATATTACCCAACGTCTGTTTGAAATACGACAAGATTTTGAAGTTGTAATCCTTGGTGATGGTGATGCACAAATGCATATAGCGTATGCGAAAGAATTAAATCTATCGCCCACTCCCATCTCTTTTAAAGGACCATCATCACCTCTTGAAATTGGGGAAATTATGCGCAACTCTGATCTGCTCTTCTTGTTTAGTAATTATGAAAATTTCCCCTGCGTAATTGTTGAGGCATTCGCCACAGGTATCCCTGTATTGTCGACTGATGTGGGTGGGATTAGAGAGCATTTAACGTCAGATAAAGGAATATTAGTGAAATCTGGAGATGAAATTTCAACGGTGAATGAACTAAATAAAATGTTAAATGATTTGG
>CAZJDS010000113.1:0-7388 GCA_964544795.1 uncultured Alkaliflexus sp.
TTGACAGTAAATTAACTACCTCTAAATGGGCGAAAATTAATAAGTGCTCACAAGACACAGCATTAAGAGACATTCAAGACTTGATAAATAAAGATATATTACAAAAAGAACCAAGTGGAGGACGAAGTACAAATTATGAATTGAAAAATATTGTCAGGCGGTAACACTTAGCTTCCAATTGAGCGTTGCTAACACACGTTTGATATTGGAAACTAAGTTGAGCTAAACATTAAGGTTTTAAACATTTCAACACCCGCAAATGCATGTTATGAATAAGATTTATCACTCCAAACTAATTTGGGAGGCGCATTGATAAAGTCAGGAAAAAGTTACTATCTTAATCTAAAATAATCAAATGCAATGAGTATAAAATCAGCAACAACAGACGATCAGCAAAGAGCTGCTCGGTACGCCAAGGCGATGGGCCATCCTATAAGGATGTATGTTTTAGAACTGCTTTCCAATCAAAGCTGCTGCTATAGTGGCGATTTGAGCGAAGATTTGCCTATTGCAAAATCAACATTATCACAACATCTAAAAGAATTAAGAGATGCAGGATTGATTAAGGGTGAAATTGAATCCCCTAAAATTAAATATTGTCTTAATCAAGAAAATTGGAAAGAGGCTCAAATTCTCTTTAAAAAATTCTTGAGGTTGTAAAATTTTTTACAACCTTTGTTCGTTGTTTTACGAAATGAAAAGCAAAAAAACCAACAAATAAGTCGAATTAAAAACTCAGATAAAATGGAAATTAAAGTTTTGGGAACAGGTTGCCCCAAGTGTAATGCGCTGGAGAAGGCAACAAGAGATGCGGTAACAGAGCTGGGAATTAACGCCAACATCGAAAAAGAGGAAGACATTGTGAAGATTATGGAGTATGGCGTTATGCACACTCCAGCATTAATAGTTGATGGAAAAGTGGTCGTAAGCGGAAGGGTGCCAAACGAAAAAGATCTTAAAACTTTATTAACGAAATAATCTTTAAAATGAAAAAAATAATCAGCACTTTAAGTGTTATCCTTTTTATAGGCATAGCTGCCTTATCTGCGCAGTCTTGCTGTAGCACACCCACAAATAATTCTGCAAAAGAAAAAGAAACTCGTACAGAAAATCAAGAGCTAAGTGAGGTAAAAGCTTACTATTTTCATGCAACTCGCCGCTGTGCAACTTGTCAAGCCGTAGAGACCGTTTCAAAGGAGGCAATTAAAGAATATTATGGCGATAAAGTAACTTTTGAGTCCATCAATAGAGACGAAGACAAGGACAATCCATTGATGGCAAAATACAAAGTGAATGGACAAACACTTATCATTGTCAGCGGTGATAAAACAGTAGATTTAACGAACGATGCATTTTTAAATGCACGCACGAATCCCAATAAATTTAAAACCAAATTGAAATCAGCCATTGATTCAATGATGTAGCATGGAGATATTACAAAACTTTCTTGAGACTTCTCAATTCCCAATATTCACAGCATTTATTCTGGGACTTATGACAGCCATAAGTCCCTGTCCCTTAGCAGCCAACATTACAGCCATTGGCTACATCAGCAAAGACATTGAAAGCCGACGCAAAGTGTTTATGAACGGATTGGTCTATACATTGGGCAGAGCGATTTCATACACAACCATTGGTGTGCTTCTCTTTTTTGGAGCAGGACAGTTTGAAATCGCAGGATTCTTTCAGGAATGGGGCGAAAAATTATTGGGGCCCCTTTTAATAGCAATCGGTCTGTTTATGCTTGGTATTCTCAAAATTAAAATTCCTGGAATCGACTTCTTAACTGGGAAAATGGAGAACAGATCGAACAGAGGTTTTTGGGGAGTTCTTTTATTGGGTGTGGTATTTGCCTTGGCATTTTGCCCGTACAGTGGCGTTCTCTATTTCGGAATGTTGATACCCATGACGGTGAGTAGCGCAAGCGGATTGTATTTACCCCTGATTTTTGCCATTGCCACAGGAATACCCGTTATAATTTTCGCATGGATTATTGCCTTTAGCATTGGTTCCATCGGCAATGTTTACAATAAATTGAAAGCCTTCGAAACTTGGTTTAGACGTATAACCGCAATTTTGTTCATCGCTGTTGGCGTATATTACATATTTACGATTTACTTCTAAAAAATTTAGATTTTTCGTTCGTGCTTTAACGAACGGAAATAAAAGTTCTATAACATACATACTTCAAATGGAGCTAAAAAAAGAAATTAAAATATTGGGCTGGATAATTGTTGTTTTCGTGTTTACATTTTTTATGCCGCTCGAAAATGCACGATTCAATGAAGCCTTATTTGCAATGTTTGACCTTGCAAGATGGTATGCCCAAGAACATGTCATCCTCTGTTTGTTGCCAGCATTCTTTATTGCGGGGGTTATATCGGTATTTGTGAGCCAAGGTGCTGTTATGAAATACTTTGGGGCAAAAGCAGAAAAATGGCTGGCCTATACTGTCGCATCTGTATCAGGAACCATATTGGCTGTGTGTAGTTGCACCATTTTACCTTTGTTTTCAAGTATTCACAAAAGAGGAGCTGGGCTTGGGCCTGCTATTGCATTTCTTTATTCTGGTCCTGCCATAAATATTTTGGCAATTATACTGACTGCACGAATTTTAGGATTTGAAATGGGCATAGCACGGGTGGTAGGCGCAGTAGTATTTGCGATTGTTATCGGTTCGGCAATGTCGCTTATTTATAGAAAGGAAGAGAAAGCCAAACGTGAAGAGCAGATGAATTTCCCCGATATGCCAGAAAAACGCCCCATGTGGCAAACAGCCTTTCATTTTTTCACCCTTGTATTAATCCTTGTTTTTGCCAATTGGGGGAAACCAGGTGAGGGTGTCACAACTGGAGCATGGTATTGGTTATGGGCCTACAAATGGCACATCACATCAGGTTTTGGATTGCTGTTGATCTATTCACTTATTGCCATATTAAAAATCAAATGGCAACATGTGCTTTTAGCAGTCATCGCAACAGCGGCCTCTGCATTCCTGAGCTCATCGCCACTAATCCCTATGGTGGTGGGCATTACAGGGCTAAGCATTATTACGTTGATCGATAAGAAAGACGCAGACAACAAAGAGTGGACAATCGCATCTTGGGAATTTACAAAGCAAATTATGCCTCTGCTCGCCATAGGTGTTTTAATTGCTGGATTTCTACTGGGCTCAACCCACGATGAAACCGCAATAGCAGGGATTATACCGAATGAATGGATTGCAAATCTTGTAGGCGGCAATTCGGTATTTTCTAATTTTTTTGCTTCCATAGTTGGGGCTTTTATGTATTTTGCCACTCTAACTGAAGTTCCTATTCTTCAGGGATTAATGGCTGCGGGGATGGGCAAAGGTCCTGCATTGGCATTGCTTTTAGCGGGTCCTTCACTTTCACTTCCCAACATGCTCGTTATTCGCGGTGTAATTGGCACACAAAAAACAGTGGTCTATGTACTACTTGTTGTGGTTATGGCAACGGTTTCTGGATTGGTTTTTGGCATAATGTAAAACTTGTAGGATGAAAAAAGTAATACCATTCTTAACAGACATAAAAACATTAAATGTATATCCGTTTTTATACCTAATTTTAATAGAATAACATAAAAATCAATTGTTTGACCCCACCCCTAAAGGGAGCAATTGATTTTCTTCACTCCCTTTAGGGATGGGGTAAATGAAGAAAATAAAGTTTTATTTTAGGTGCAAAAACGGATAATCATAAAACATTATTCAAATTTTTTACAGGATTAATTCTTGAGTCTTACAGAGAAAAACCACAGTTACAATCATGGATACAAAAAAACAAATCGGATTCTTCGAAAAATACCTAACACTTTGGGTTGCATTATGTATTGGGGCAGGCATTGTTATTGGAAATTTTGCGGGTGAAAGTGTCTCTATTTTGAGCAAAATGGAGCTGTTCAAAGTAAACATACCCATTGCCATTTTGGTTTGGCTAATGATTTATCCCATGATGCTTCAAGTGGACTTTTCCAGTATTAAAAAAGTGGGTAAACGTCCGAAAGGCCTGATCCTAACCCTAATCATCAACTGGCTCGTGAAACCGTTTACCATGGCATTTTTTGCCTGGATTTTTTTCACAAAAATTTATGCCGCTTTTATCTCACCCGAAATGGCTGGCGAATATATTGCAGGAGCCATCATATTGGGTGCAGCTCCATGTACCGCAATGGTTTTTGTTTGGAGCTATTTAACCAATGGTGATCCAAATTATACACTCATTCAAGTTTCGGTAAACAATCTAATTATTCTGGTGGCTTTTATTCCTATCGTCGGTTTGCTCTTAGGTATAACAAATGTCCAAGTTCCATATGATACATTAATTACAAGCGTTTTAATTTTTGTTGTTGTACCGTTGGTTGCTGGCTACTTTACCCATAAAATATTAATTCGTAAAAAGGGCAAAATATGGTTTAAGGAGATCTTATTGCCAAAGTTTAAACCCGTATCTATATTAGCCTTGTTGCTAACACTAATTTTACTTTTCGCATTTCAGGGGAAGACAATTACAGATAACCCATTTATTATATTGCTTGTTGCCATACCGTTAATCATTCAGACCTATTTTATATTTTTCATCACTTGGTTTGGAGGTAGAAAATTAAAATTGCCTCATGCCATATGCTCGCCTTCGTCAATGATTGGTGCAAGTAACTTTTTCGAATTGGCGGTTGCCGTTGCCATCGCACTGTTTGGTTTAGACTCTCCTGCAGCATTAGTGACAGTAGTTGGCGTGTTGGTTGAAGTGCCTCTGATGCTGTCGTTGGTTGCTTTAGCCAATAAGTGGAAGTATTAAATACTGAATTGCAACTTTCTATCAAAATCAGCTCTCTTTCTCCTTATTAAAAATATAAGAGCATATTTTAAAGTTAAAAATTGGTTGAGGAGTACTTCTCAACTGATAAAAACCTTTTGACGAAACCATAAAAATCACAATGGAGTAGCCCAACCTCACATTCAGAAAAAATCGTTGTATCCATCAATGACACACGCAAGAAAATCAACCACTTATTAGAAGATGCTATAGGCTATTTGGTTTTATAATAACACGAAAAACTGTTTTTAAAGATTTGAAAATTAGATGGTTGTGTTTAGGCTGCGTTTTAACCTCAATCAATTAGCTCCTAAAATTTGTTAAACAAAATGCAATGACCTCTTTTTAATTTATATTTGAGGAAGAATTGAAATAATCCTTATTTTATGTCTGTGCGGAAGGAAGGCTTTAACAAAACGAAAGTTTTAAATTAAGCGGGGTGTTGGTGTAGTTTTGAAACTAATTCAGAACAATAGAGTTCTTATCAAATAACAATCTCCTTTAAAAATAGCTCCTACCTCAGATTTTAAGGTATTTTCAGTTTGATTTGGAATAACTACTAAACAACTGTATTTATGAGGGGAACACTGCGTATCAAAAACTTGAAACTTGGCACCAAATTAACTCTTAGTTTCGGTATCATCATGGGTTCTATAGCAATTTATGCCGCTTACAATCTTTATTCTCTTTATCAAATAAATAGTAATGATGAGCAGGTTGCCACTTACAATGAATACATCCAGAATCTTAAAGATAGACACATTGATCATTTAGAGTGGACACGCGAATTAGCAGCTACGATTATGGCAGAAGGGTCACAGTCACTTTCTATAGAAAAAGAGCATACCCGTTGTGCATTTGGACAGTGGTATTATGGTGACGAGCGTGAGAAATTGGAAGAGCTGATTCCCGAACTTAAAAGTGTCTTCACAAAGATTGAAAAACCCCACCAAAATTTACATGAGTCATCAAAAGAAATAGGGACTCTCTTAAATTCTCACGCTGAAAAGAAGTTGCTAAATATGGCATTTAATGACCGTGCTCAAGTTAATATTAAACTAATTGGCCAACTGTTAAACGAAGCTGAGCAGATTATTGAAAATAAAATAGCGCCTTTGAAAGAATACAGTGCGAAACAAAAAACTAAAATAGCTTATATTACATTCATATTAGGTGGGTTGGTCATTCTATTTGGTGTGTTCATAGCTATAAATATCATTAGGGATACAAAAAGAGCGTTCAACATCTCACTGGGTCTTACACGTAATATTTCGGAAGGTAATCTCACCCAAGAAATTGACATAAACCAAAAAGATGAATTTGGTCTTTTGGCTTCAGCATTGCAGATGATGCAAGCTAAATTAGAAGATGTTATTGGCTTTATAAATTTAGAAGCAATTCAATTTGGTACCATTAGCCAAGAGTTAAGTAGCGCTTCAATGTCTCTCAGTGAAACATCTAATGAACAAGCAGCTTCTCTCGAAGAGATCAGTTCTACTATGGAAGAGATGAATGCCAGCATTGAACAAAACAGCAATCATGCTAAAGAGACTGAAGAGATATCTAAACTTTCTGTAGCAGGCATGGAGGAGGTTAGCGAACGTTCTATAAAAGCGTATGAAGCCAATGAAGTAATTGCACATAGAATTGAGGTAATTAACGACATCGCTTTTCAAACCAACATTCTGGCTTTAAATGCCGCTGTGGAAGCAGCAAGAGCGGGTGAGCATGGCAGAGGTTTTGCCGTGGTAGCGGGAGAAGTAAGAAAGTTAGCAGACAAAAGTAAAGAAGCCGCGGACGAAATTCTAAAGGCTGTTAAAGAAGGATTAGAGTTAACGCGAGAATCCATGGAAAAGTTGAATGAAATTATGCCAGAAGTTCGCAACACATCCAACTTGTTGCAGGAAATATCAGCGGCTGGAATGGAACAGACCAATGGCAGTATGCAAATTAATAACGCATTGCAGCAACTCAATTCCATCACACAACACTCTGCTGGAGCAAGTGAAGAGTTGGCATCCACTGCTCAAGTCTTAGAAGAGAGGGCCAGCCAACTAAAAGAGATAGCTTCTTATTTTAAAACCAAACAAATTCAAGCTATGAGCGACAAATTAGGGGATGGTGAAGTAATGGAATTGACCTGTGCAATAAGTGGTAATACGATATAAGCTATACACATCGGCTTTTGTACGTAATTTTAATAAAATAATATGAGATAGCCCCTTTGAAGGGTTTGATTAATTTCAGGGCTATCGCCCCTTTATTACACTATTTTCTTGTCCTGAAATAGGAATCTAATCCCACGAAGAAAAAACAAAATCATCTACATACACCCTTCTTAAAGGCACCTAATCTATCAAGCCAATTACCCAATAAACCACCCATCAAACAATCTGTTAACCCTTTTTCTACTTTTCTAATTTATCTTCTATTAGAATTATGCTGAAAACTGGCAATTTTTCCTTAATATTGTATCCGTTTTGCTCTGACTTACTTATTTGTTTATCTCACCTGATTTTCAGGTTAATTGACTTTCTTTATGCCGAAACGGAC
>CAZJDS010000114.1:0-7358 GCA_964544795.1 uncultured Alkaliflexus sp.
GAATTTTAACCAGACACCAATGATTTTCTATTAATTAATATTTGCAAGAAAGGTCCAACTTATGAGTTATGCTTGTCTTCAAAACAATCATTGATCATATTAAACTCAAAACTTTCGGACTTCACAAGGCTTGAATTTAAGCATTTTTATCAAACTTTTAAGTTTTAATGTTAATACTAATTATTATTTAGATATCGGTATATCAACTTGGTGTAATTTTTGTTTCTTGCACAAAATAATATTTGGTTTTCATACGTTAACCTTTCAATCTAATTTCCGTAGAAATGCCTAAATAACCTTTCAAATACTTCTCTTATGATAAAACGCATTATTCTACTATGCATTTCTGTTTTGTTGGCAATTCCAACAGGGTTTACTGTTATCACGGATGACCAGACGCCAAGCTTAACTTCATTTGAGTCAAGTAATTATCAAGATTATATCTCACTGTTTTATCAAAAGCTGGGTAACGAATGCCCTAAACCCGATTATGCTGTATTTTCAAAGGCCATTACAGGTTTTTTTACCATCAAGGCTCAAAATAAAATTAAAAACAACCTACTCACCATCATCGACTTTTCTCTTTCATCTAATAAAAAACGCATGTGGATCATTGACGTAAATGATATGAAAGTGATTCATCACAACCTTGTCTCCCACGGACAAAAAAGTGGACTTCTATATGCTGAGTCTTTCTCAAATACGCCATCCTCTCATCAAAGCAGTCTGGGTTTTTATCTCACCGGCGACATTTATTATGGCAAGCATGGTATGTCTATGTATTTGGAAGGTCTTGAAGCAGGAATTAACGATAAGGCACGTGAGCGAGCAATCGTTATGCACAGTGCTGATTATGTAAGTAGTGCCTTTATAAAACAATATGGTAGATTAGGCCGAAGCCATGGTTGTCCTGCCATTCCTATGGAAGGTCATCAAAAAACAATTTCCTTATTATCAGGCAACTCGTGTTTGTATATCTATCACAATGACACGGGGTACCACCAAAAATCAAATTTACTGGCTCAAGACAAAGCAATTGCAGGCATGCTTAGCTTTATGAAAGAAGCACCTTTAATTGTTTCAAAATATTTAAGCTTACCCCTTGTGTTAAATCAGACACCTACAGTGGAGACACGTCTGTAGGCACGCCATGTTTTTGTTTCAAAGCCATTAACAAGGGCTGGTCTCGGTTATAAATATCTTTTCTAAAATAGACAACTCCCTCGTCATCAGCCCAAGCTGTTAAGTACAATAAGTGGACAGGAATTGCCTTTTTAAATCGAACTGTTTTTGGTTTATTGCCAGCAATAACATTATTAATCTGATCAGAAGTCCATATCTGGTCATCACTAGCCAATAAAACACGTGCTAATTCTAAAGGGTGATTAACACGAATACACCCTGAACTAAAAGTTCGTTCTGTCTGCGCAAAGAGATTTCTTGTTGGCGTGTCATGAATATAAACGTTGTGGTGGTTGGGAAACATGAATTTCACACGCCCCAAGGCATTATCTGGTCCAGGATCCTGACGAATCATATATGGAAAGCCTGACTGAGCTGCACGCTGCCAGTCTATCGATGAAGCATCGACAGAATTTCCAGTGTGTGTTATGATTCTCATCTTCTTTTGCTTTAGGTAATTAGGGTCTTTGATGATGGCTGGAATAACATCATTTTTCAAGATGGTTGGCGGGACTGTCCAGTCTGGATTGAATACAAGATAAGTCATAAGAGAACTAAAGACAGGTGTTTGACGGTAAGGTCGCCCGACGATTGCTTCCGATTTAAAGAGTGTTTGTCCATTATCGATCAATTGCAGTTCAAAATTGGCAATATTAATCTTAATATGTCGCTCACCTAACTCATCACTTAACCAACGCCAGCGTTCAAGATTTGCCTCAATAGAGGCAACCCTATCTTCTACGGATATATCTAACATTTGAATGCTCTCCTTTCCCAACACACCATCGGCCTTTAAGCCATTTCTGCTTTGAAATAGCATGACCTGCTTATGTAAAGATTCATCAAAGAGATTTTCATCGTCAGTATCTGGTATGATCTCTCCTTGCGTCAGTGAAAGCCTCTTTCGAATCAGAGACACATCAGGATGAATCATTCCTTTTTCAAATTTTGTTAAGTTGGTGGTGATTGGCTCCCATCCGCCATTTGCCAAAATCTGTTGATATTTGATCAATGCCTTCTTTAGATTATTGTATTCACGATGATTTGGCGTAAGATTATGCATGACCTCAATGATATCCTTTCTCAAAAGGGTACTATCCATAAAGTGCGCCCAGTCAATGTTTAAATCTCGATGAATGGCTTTCCACTGAGGATCAATTGTTTCGGCATCTACTTTACCTTTAGACAAGTGTGTTGATAATTGAAGAAAAGCATCTGTTAACAGCAACTCAAATTGCGCCACCTCTTCAGCATCAGCTACCTCAGAAGCTGAAATTTTATCTGCAAGCAGAGCTATAGCAGAAAAATGATAATCCTCGGGATTTAATCCCTCCTGATGAACCGCGCCTATAACCTCTAACATTTGAAGGGCATTGGTACGAAGTGACCATTTAGGGGAAATCAAATCACCTTCGTTGGTATAGATGTTTGCCACCAAGTCAGGATTGTATATATACTCCCCTAAAATCACTGGAGATTCCTCATTGATTAAATCAAGGTTAATAATTAGCTGATCTGATATCTCCTTTTTAAGAGCCCTGTTTTTACAAGCCCCAATGAACAAGAGTGTTAACGAGAACAAAACAAAGATGAGAAATTTAAAATGTAAAGATCTTGAAGATGGCATAAATAATAAATTTGTAGTTGGTGTTTTTGAAATGTAGGGCATAACTGCGAAACATATAATTGCTAAGCACCTAATTTGAACTTAGCCATGTGCGCTTATTACTGAATGGCATCCAGAAGAAGTTGTGCTTCTCAAAGCAATCAATGCCATGCAAGCTTATTTCGTTCATTCCAATAAGTTGAAGAGGTTTCTTTCAACTTATTTAAATCCTCTATCTCATCTTTTGTTAGCTGAAAGTCCAAAGCTTTATAGTTCTCTTTTAATTGATCGATAGTAGAAGCACCACTCAAAACATAAGTGGGGTTTAAAGTGTCGATGACAAAACGTAGTGCAATAGCATCAACACCTACTTTATATTTTTGAGCGAGTTGACTTAATATTTCAGATCCTGAGTTTTTCAAAAACACCCTCCCATTGGCTAAGGCTTCCTTGATAATTACAGTTTTCTTAGAAGCCATAAGCTTCTCTAATATTGGGAGAGCAGACTGCTCAAGTATATTATACGTTACTTGATAACTACCAAATAGTGTTTCTCCTTCAATTTCTATTTCTAACGATTTTTCAATAACCTCCTTTTGACTTACCCCACTAGAGGTTAATCCTATTTTTAAATTATGAGCTTTTTTAAGTTTATGGAGCTCATTTAAAACATCCACGTTGTCTAAAACACCACTATCAAAAGTGGCAGAGTGTACCTGATAAATCTTTAGATTAGGAAGCAGTTTATTTGATGCTTGCCATTGCTCTTTTAATTTTTCTAAAGAGTGTTCTTTTATTTCGTGCTTTCCAGAATATCCCAATTCCCAATTTGCAACATAGGTGTACCCCCACTTTGTGCCTAAAACAGCATCAGTGTGGTTTGTTTTATTGTTCCACTCCTTTAGAAACTCCTCCCCTTTTCCATAGGAAGCAGCAGTGTCAAAATAGCGTACTCCTATTTTGTAAGCAAAATCTAACATCTCCAAAGCATTCTTTTTAAATGCACTAAAGGATTTGTCAATTGATCTATTGTCTCTAATATTTATATATTCTGGTCTTCCAATTGCGGCAAGACCTAATCCAATTTTTGTAGTATTCATATTTAAAATAATTGGTGTTCGGTGAAAACATTTATCTTCTTAGAACGGTGAAGCTATATCAATCTAATAGAAAAGTTGTTAATCTAATTAGCCCTTCCAGCTCATAACTTCAACATGGGTCAGCTGTTAAAGTTCGCTGATAAAAGTAATATTTGAAAAAACATTCAAAATATTAGGTGTAATTATTTCATTTAAAAGGAGGCTATCAAAAAAATGACAACTTCCTTTTATAGTCTAATTCCATTATCTTCACCACTAAATAACCCTGATTTATAGCTGTACTAAATATGGGCAGCTTACAACATCACTCATCCATTTCTATTCTTTTCCTTCACTTCATTTGTTATAATTAGTATTTTAGTACTCTTCAACAATTGCCCTGCTATTCTACACCGACAAATTATAATTAAGAAACAAATCAATAACAATAAAAAAACATGAAGTCTGAAAAAACCATCCGCAACGTTACAGAAATAAAAGAGTTAGCAAAAGGAATCAACTTGATGAGTACAGGTAGAATAAAGCCCGTTAAAGTAGCGTTTACAGATCTAACTCACGAAGAGAACCAACAGCTAACCAGCGAACTTCAAGTGCTCTATTCTGCTTGTGGATGTGCACAAGGAAGAACCTCAGGTGTCTTCACGCTGGTCATATTTATTGTACTTGTGATTGCAGGTGTAATACCCATTCAAGAATTTGGCACGACAAAAACAATGTTGCTATTTCTTGTTTGTACACTTGTAGCGATGTTTTTAGGAAAAGTATATGGCTTAATTATGGGGCGTAGAGCCTTGATGAAATTTGTAGATAAAGTGGAAATGATGCAACAAAAAGCAGCTCTGTAAAATAGGTGCTAAAAAGTGAAATCTAAGATCGATAAAGGTAATTAAATAACCTCCGTATATTTATCACCTCCACTCTTAACACAACGGACTAAAAACCAATTACTTTACCTTTATCTATCAACCTAATCACCTATACCTCTAACAAACTCTTACTCTAACAATCTATCCATTTTTGCAGCCTCTGCTTTCATCTCTAAGCGGACGTAACAGTTCTTTAAATAGGTGATGTATGTTCTGTTTTCTGGCGAGAGTTCATGAAGTTTTTCAAATAGATCGCGCGACAAACGAAAATCTGCACTTACTTTCTTCAATTCCCTTTTCAGATAGGCATAGGTAGTATAGTTCGGATTTCGGTTGTATTTAGTCATCTCAGATTGATAGAGCTTTTCTGCACGATTAAAATATATTTTTCCTTTGTAAAAGAGGGCCGCTTCGTTCGCAGGATTTTTATCTAAAATCTTATTGCTGATCGACAACGCCCCTTCGTTCTTTTCTAACTCTTCAAGCACCTTTAACTGTGCAGTCATTAGTGCGTCATCATCGGTTTCTTCTAATTGATCCCAAAGTAAATATGCAGCATCATATTGAAAAAACTCTACTTCTAACCAATACAATCTTCGAAGAACCTCTTGGTAATTTTCGTCGTTTTTTAATTGAGCACTATTCTCTTTCCAATATTTATATTCCGACTGAAGATGATGCAACTTTTGATAACTTTTCCCTTCCATATAAATAGATTGATCATCTTTCTCTGCAAGTTTTGAGAAGAGCTGTATGGCTGTTTCGTACTCTTCAAGGTGATAAGCTGATTTAGCAACCATTAATAGATACGATGACGAAATTGTCATTTCATTTTTTTTAAGGATGGAAGCTAATTGAGTGTAATCACTAAGCACCTTAGCGTATTGTTGCGAATCGTAGGCTTGTTGAAGGCTGCTTTCGAAGGAGGCTATTTTCTTTGTGGAACTGCAAGAAGAGAGTATTGCAACTAGCGAGAAGAGACCAATTAGCTTTTTCATAAATAGAATCTATAAATTTTTAATGAAGGAAATTTGAATTGCTAAAATAGCCATTGAAAGGTAAACAATCCCTTCTTATGTCTTTTTTTAATCAATTTTACCATTTGTTTGAGTCGTCTTCTTACCGAATTCGATTGAGCAAGTTCAGATGGAGAAGAGTATCAAAGCCCCCCTTACAACCTCCATTTTTTTACGAAAACTAACAAGGAAGAGATCCCCTTAGTTCTATTTCGTAGAGCCTTTTTAAATCTATATTTAAAAAACAAGGTTGATAATCAACCCCTTTTAAGATTAGTAGATTTTTTTCTCATTATTATAGGCAAAAATGGTTTTAAAGTCCTATTTTTGCAGCTTCAAAACAAAGAATTATGGGTGTACCGGGAGTTTACGTCTCTCTTCCCATCCGTTTCATTCTGTTTAATGGAGAGTTGGCCGAGTGGCTGAAGGCGCGCGCTTGGAAAGCGCGTAAGCTCGTGAGGGCTTCCAGGGTTCGAATCCCTGACTCTCCGCTGATAAGAAAAGCAAAACAAGGTAAAAGCCTGTAAGTCAACACTTACAGGCTTTTTCTTTATGCACAACGGTGCAAAATAAAGCAAGAAAACGCATATTTGGGGCGAACTTTTAGTGGACTTGGGAAAATAAATTTTAGTCCACCAGAACTGGTTTCAAATTGCGTTTAAACGCTCTGTATTACTGCCTTTCAGAAACTTCATAAATGATCTCACAACACTAATTTTATCATCAAAAATTAACTGATCTGTGTCTTCCCCTATCAGAGTTAACATTTTTAAATCTTATTGTACATAGCTTTGAAACAATTACTATCTTTGGTACTATAACGTAACAATCATGTTTAAACTCTAATTTAATTACCTGTTTTTTTGTATGATAAATATAGAGTAATAAGTGCTCTGTCTTTATTATATAAGCAGTTGGCGTTCCGCACTTACAACCAATTTTAAATAAATAGATGTTAACATAATAACGATTTAAACAAGTTAGCAACAATCAAAAAAACATATTACACATGGATACAGACGATTTATCAAGAGAAGCATATGATGGAATTATTATTGAAGCAGAAAAATTGACTAGTGATTTAACTTTGCATTATGGCTTATTATCAAGTGATTGTAAAAATGAGACTGAATACATTAATAAAGCAGAGAAACTGACCAGAGAGATATTGCAAATAGATGATTGGGAAATGGATGATTTGTTTTGGGGTAATCCACCAGACAAAGTAAAGTTGGGTTTTACTTGTAAAAAGATTTTAGAAAATATTGAGAAAATTAAATCCATTCCAATTGAAAAACGAAATTATGATTTTTAAACATCAATGAGATTTTATATTTAGTTGGTATTAGCTGTTTTGGAAAAACGACAATTGGAAAAATGTTGGCTGAAAAAATTGGTTTTTCATTTTTTGACTTAGATTTAGAAATTCAAAATTTTTATAATAAACCAATTGAAAGAATTCAAGATGTGTGTTTTTCAATGAACGAATAGAGAGAAAAGTTAGTAAAGTTTTAGATTATGCTATTGATTATTTAACTTCACTGTTCCTCCCATCATTGGTGGGTACCATTTTATTTCTTGTTTTTAT
>CAZJDS010000115.1:0-7334 GCA_964544795.1 uncultured Alkaliflexus sp.
ATCGGAGCAGAGCCTTGGAGAATTTCTCTTCCTTCACCTAATTCTGTATGAATCTCCTGTGGCTCTTTTGTTGTTTGTTCTTTGGCTTCATAATCCGCTTTTACGGCTATTGCAGTATAATCTAATGTAGAACTGATTGTACCAGATGAAGAGATAGATACTCCATATTTTGTATCTTCTAAAGGTGCAGGTATGCTTACTAAAGCACTACTTGGAATACTGTCTATAAAGGGTGTTGCAGACCAGTAAAATGTCATTAAATCAATGGCATTACCTGAAGTACCATTGGCATTGTAATAGATTAATGCGGTTGGATCGCAAGTTGCTTGTAGAGATAGATTATAGCAATCTTCTTCTACTACCTCAATACTGATTGAAGGCTTTTCAAATGCCCAACATCTGTAAAACTCCACTTCATTTAAATTGTTGGTAATTCTTAATCCATAGCCACCTGCTTTGTTTACTACCAGCGTGGTGGCAGAGCCATTTTGTATTTGAAGGGATTTAGTCCAAGAGTTGTCCACAGGGTTGTGTTCAAACCATTCATAGTTAACAGTAACTGTATCTGCTACTGCATGACGTAAAGAGACACTTTGAATGATGTTGTATATAAAGATTTGGTCACCATTTGGTGTAGATTGTTCTATTACGGCTTGTGAACTTATGATTTGTCCCACTGCAGGCAGTGCCACAATCGAAATAAAAACAGAAATTATAATTCTCAGAATTGAACGATCCATATCTTTGTCTATATTTAAGGAGTATGCGAAATTACATTTTTTCAGACAATAGTTAAACGTTTAGATCTTTAAATAATTGTTTGACATCTTTCTATGAGTTCTTTTTGAAATGGCTATTTTTGCCAAGCAAGAGACCGAAAGTCAATCTTCATGCTTAATTATTCAGTTTAATATATATTGTGCAAGAACATTTAAATCAATTAAATAAGGCCCAAAGAGAAGCTGTGGTTGCGGGTAATGGTCCTTCTTTGGTCATTGCAGGTGCTGGCTCTGGTAAGACGAGAGTGCTTACGCTACGTATTGCCCATTTGCTTTCGAAGGGTGTGCCCCCATGGAGTATTTTAGCACTCACCTTTACCAATAAGGCAGCGCGCGAAATGAAAGATCGTATTGGTGACATTGTGGGTTCAGATATTGCTCGCCAGCTTTGGATGGGTACTTTTCACTCTATTTTTGCGCGAATTTTACGTACAGAAGCAGAAAAGCTGGGGTTCCCCAGCAGTTTTACCATTTACGATTCCGCCGACTCTAAAAATCTAATAAGATCCATTTTAAAGGAGATGAAGATTGTGGCCAAAGAGTATAAGCCTGGGTTGGTTTTATCTAAAATCTCAAGTGCGAAAAACGACTTGGTGATGCCAGCAGCCTATGCGCGAGACCAGCATCGCATGGTGGCCGATCGTGCAGGTAATGTATCTATGGTGTATGAAGTTTACCAGCGCTATGTGCGCGAGTGCCGAAAAGCAGGTGCCATGGATTTCGACGATCTTCTCTTAAATACCAATGTGCTGTTTCGTGATTTTCCCGAAGTGTTGGAAAAATATCAAAAACAGTTTCGTTATGTTTTGGTGGATGAGTACCAGGATACCAACTTTTCGCAATATCTCATTATTCGTAAGCTGGCCGAGAAACACCAGAATATTTGCGTGGTGGGCGATGATGCACAGAGTATTTATAGTTTTAGAGGGGCTAAAATTGAAAATATCCTAAATTTCAGAAATGATTATCCCGATTATAGACTCTTTAAGTTGGAGCAGAATTATCGCTCCACTCAAGTGATTGTAAATGCGGCCAATAGCATTATCTCCAACAATAAAGGGCAGATTAAAAAAGTTGTTTTCTCTGAAAAAGAGACAGGAGATAAGATTAAGATTTTGTCGGCAATATCCGATATGGAAGAGGGGTTTTTGGTGGTAAATGATTTGATCTCTAAAAGAATGCAGGAGAAGTGCTCATTTGCCGACTTTGCTATTCTGTATCGAACCAATGCCCAATCCAGAATTTTTGAGGAGGTAATGCGGAAAAACAACATTCCTTATAAAATATATGGCGGGCTCTCTTTTTATCAGCGAAAGGAGATTAAAGACCTTTTGGCTTATCTCCGTTTGGCAGTTAATCCTCGGGATGGTGAAGCTCTCAAGCGGGTGATCAACTATCCTGCTCGTGGCATCGGTCAAGTCACCATTGGGAGATTGCAGGATGCTGCTTCTGCCAACGACATCACTATCTGGGAGGTGTTAACCCACCCTTCTAAAAGCACTTTGGGTTTTAATGCTGGCACTATGAAAAGGCTCGACAGTTTTGCAGCACTCATTAGTGGTTTTATTCGACAAGCTCCTAATATGAGCGCTTATGATTTGACTTCAGAGGTGGTTGCTCAAAGTGGCATTTTAAAAGAACTGATGCAGGATAAATCCATTGAGGGTCAAACACGTGCTGAAAACATCGATGAATTGATCAATGGAGTGCGTGATTTCACCGAAGAACGCCGCGAAGCAGGAGAAGAGAATACTTTGATCCATTTTTTAGAGGAAGTCTCACTCTTGACAGATCAGGACAACGAGGATGCCAATGATTTGGATAAAGTCACCTTAATGACCATCCATTCTGCTAAAGGGTTAGAATTTCCAAATGTTTATTTGGTAGGAGTAGAGGAGGGGTTATTTCCGTCTTCTATGTCTACTCATTCCGAACAATCTTTAGAAGAGGAGCGGCGACTTTTTTATGTGGCAGTTACTCGGGCTGAAAAAAATGTAGTTCTTTCCTATTCACGCAGCAGATTTAAGTATGGAGAACACACATTTGCAACTCCCAGCCGATTTTTAAAAGATATTGATGTTCAGTTTTTGGATGATCCCACGGCATTAAATCTTCCCCGAGGGTTTGGAGAAAGAGCCTCTTCTCAAACTTTTCAGCCCAAATCAGGATTTACTTCTAGATCCTCTACGCAGAGAAGAGATTCTAATTTCAAGTTTAATGACCGCTCAAGCGCTCAGGAGATTTCAAAGCCTCTATTTGGTGATCGGTCTTCAGGTAATACGCTGGGCGTCAAAGTAGGCTCAGTGGTTGAGCACGCACGCTTCGGACAAGGGGAGGTAATTGCATTGGAAGGGGAATCTCCTAATGTAAAGGCCACAGTATCATTTAAAAACGCTGGAGATAAACAATTACTGCTAAAATTTGCCAAACTAAAAATATTAGAGTAGTTTTGAAGCAATATATGTTTTCTTCAATTTCTCTTTTCCTTAGTTATCAGTTTCTTACCTTTCTGAAAAGAGAAATTACTTGAATAAATTTTTATAAAATCATATTTCGATTAATGAATTACAATTCACAACTTAAACCTCTTGTGTTGCCCGAGTACGGACGACATATTCATCAGATGGTTGATTATGCAATGACTATTGAAGATCGTGACGAGAGAACTCGAGCTGCCGATGCAATAGTTACAGTAATGGGTAACCTTTTTCCTCATCTTCGCGATGTTAGTGATTTTAAACATAAGTTATGGGATCACTTGGCAATTATGTCTGACTTTCAGTTGGATATAGACTTTCCGTACACCCTTCCCGAACGTGAAAATTTTCATAGTAAACCTGAACGTGTCCCCTACAGCGAAAACAGAATGGCCTATCGCCATTATGGACGACTAACTGAAGAGATGGTGGCCAAGGCTGTTGAAATGGAAGAAGGAGAGCTTAGAGATCATCTTATCACTCTTTTGGCCAATCATATGCGGAAGTCACTTTTTAACTGGAACAAAGATCATGCAACCGATGAGCGTATCCAAAATGACATCTACAACTTATCTAAAGGGAAATTGAAAGTTGATATAAACTTGGTGAAAGGTCCAGAAGTTAGAGAAACAAGACGTGGTCCAATCACTAATCGCCCGAGGAAACGTCCTTTCGTTCGAAAAACCAGAAATTAATATCTATCTTAGAAGAAGTTATTAAGTAAACAATCAACTTTTCATGAGCAGTTTTGAGATTAAGGGATCTTGTCCGATGAGAGGCGAGATCATTCCACAAGGTGCCAAAAATGAGGCTCTTCAGGTAATATGTGCAACTCTTCTGACTTCTGAGACAATTACCATTAAAAATATCCCCGATATTTTAGATGTGAATAATTTGATTCAGCTTTTGTCTGAAATGGGTGTAACTGTGCATAGGGAATCTCCTAATATTTGCTCATTTACTGCTTCTGAAATTAACTTGGAGTATCTTCAAACTAAAGATTTTCGTAAAAAAGCTTCTTCACTACGAGGATCCATTATGATTATGGGTCCTTTGTTAGCACGATTTGGAAGGGCTTATTTTCCAAAACCAGGAGGCGATAGAATTGGGCGACGTCGCTTGGATACTCATTTTTATGGGTTTGAAAAGTTGGGGGCTCGCTTTGAATACAATCCCGATGAGATATTTTACAGTGTAGATGCAAAATCTCTCAAAGGTGCTTATATGCTTTTGGATGAAGCATCGGTGACGGGTACTGCAAATATTGTGATGGCAGCAGTACTTACGTCAGGAATTACTACTATCTACAATGCTGCTTGTGAGCCCTACCTTCAGCAGCTCTGTAAAATGCTTAACAGTATGGGCGCAAAAATCTCTGGTATTGGATCAAATTTGCTTACTATAAATGGGGCTACCTCTCTTCATGGTTGTCAACACACCATCTTACCTGACATGATTGAGGTGGGAAGTTTTATCGGCATGGCTGCCATGACACAAAGCGAGATTACTATTAAAAATGCTGCACCTAATGAATTGGGTGTTATTCCTTTGGCATTTGAACGAATGGGTATTGAAATTGAAGTGATCGGGGAGGATATATATATACCAGCGCAGAACGAATATGTAATTGAGACCTTCATAGATGGTTCCATTATGACTATTGCAGATGCTCCATGGCCAGGATTAACCCCTGATCTTTTAAGTATTTTCTTGGTTGTGGCTACCCAAGCGAAAGGAAGTGTGCTTATTCATCAAAAAATGTTTGAAAGTCGGCTCTTTTTTGTTGATAAACTTATAGATATGGGCGCTCAGATTATTCTTTGCGATCCTCACCGCGCCACAGTAATTGGGAATAATCAACGTACAAAACTTCGTGCAAGCGTAATGACTTCTCCAGATATTCGAGCAGGTGTGGCTTTACTTATTGCAGCACTTTCAGCTCAAGGAACCAGTGTAATCCACAATATTGAGCAGATTGATCGTGGATATCAGAATATTGATGCGCGTCTTAATCAACTGGGAGCTTCCATTCGTCGTATTTAAACACTCCTTTACATCTTAAAAGTAGTTGTTAGTCATATTTGTACCTTTTTAACAAAACGCAAACCTATTGACTATCAACTGGTTGCACTAACTCTTTATAATATAAACATTACTTTTAACAATTCAAAGCACTCTTCCCTTGAATTATCATGTTTTATAGCATACTTTTGTTGTGATAATTAATCGATGCTCTTCGATCACTATTTATGATTCACTTTATTAAGTAAAGATTGTTCATCGACAGTATTCACCAAAAATAAACACATGAGATTCAAAGTAATTTCATTATTTTTTATTGCCGCAGTGGTGTTTTTATCGTCCATAAACAGTTCGCATGAGGTTTCTCAGGGGCTTGGGATTGGTGATAAGGCGCCTATTTTAAGTTCAGAGTTGTTCAATGGAACAGCATTTAACCCTGAATCTTTAAAAGGAAAAATGGTGTTGATTGACTTTTGGGCTTCTTACGATGCACCTTCAAGGATTGACAATTTCCACAAAAAGATGATTCTGGAAAAATATGAAAAAAAATCATTTTATAAGAGTGAAGGACTGATCATCGTAAGCATCTCATTGGATAGATTTAAAGCACCCTATCTGCGTTCAATAGAGCGTGATGGACTTAAAGAGTTCATGCACATTTGTGACTTTAAAGGAGAAAACTCAAAATGGGCTGAGACTTTTTCTATTGACGGTAAGATGATGAGTTTTCTGGTTGATGGAGAGGGGCGCATTGTTGAAAAAAGCAATGATCTGGATAAGATTGAGGCTACTCTAAAACGTTTGGATTCCTCAAAGATAGAGGGTTTAGCATTTGGAGTTCTCCCATAATTTGAAAGATCATTAATTATTATGTAAAAGAAGTTTGAATTTTGTAATTGGTTTAAATAACAAAGACAGTATCGTAGCAGTTGATACTGTCTTTGTCATTTTTACAGGTGTAAAATTGCAGTTTAACTTTTTGTCTGTCAAAATGTCTATTCTTTTATGATTGGCAGGGAAATTGAATATCTTTGTGAGTTGATTAAGAAGTCTGGAGTTCAGACTTTTGTTTTTTAAGTATAAAACAAAATATATTCACAATATGAGCAAAAAAGATTCGAAAAAAAAAATAAAGGACGAAACACTTCAGGATCCAGAGACTAATAGGGCGGAAAAATCGACAAATCCAGATGCAGAAGAATTTGTTGAAAAGGGGAGTGAAGAGCCAGTTGAAAAGGAGCAGGCTGCTATGGATGTGGAAGATTTTGAAAAACAGATAGCAGAATTGAAAGACAAGCATCTTCGCCTGATAGCCGAATATGATAATTACCGAAAGAGAACGCTGAAAGAGAAAATTGAGTTGTCAAAGGTGATAAGCGAAAAGATCTTTTTGAATATACTACCTGTGGTAGATGATTTCGATCGTGCTTTACAGCATTTGGATGATGCAAAAGACTTGGAAGCTATAAAAGAAGGAATATTGTTGATATATAATAAGTTTCTCAATTTTATGACTCAAAATGGAGTTACCGAAATTGAGACTCATGAGAAAGAATTTGATTTGGATTTTCATGAAGCTGTGACTAAGACTCCTGCACCAAGTGATGAAATGAAAGGGAAAATTATAGATTGTGTGCAGAAAGGATATATGCTGGACGGAAAAGTAATCCGTTTTCCAAAAGTTGTTGTAGGAGAGTAATTTTAAAGAAAGCCAATTGGTTATGTCGAAACGTGATTATTACGAAATATTAGGAGTTAGTAAAGGTGCCTCAGCTGAAGAGATAAAAAAGGCTTATAGAAAAAAAGCCATTCAGTTTCATCCAGATAAAAATCCTGGAAATAAAGAAGCTGAAGAGAAATTTAAAGAAGCAGCTGAAGCCTACGAGGTGCTTAGTAATGCCGAGAAACGCCAACGTTATGATCAGTTTGGCCATGCTGGTGTTGGTGGTGCGTCTGGTGGAGGCGGCTTTGGAGGTGGAGGAATGAGTATGGATGACATCTTCTCTCATTTCGGAGATATATTTGGTGGCGGCTTTGGTGGGTTCGGTGGCTTTGG
>CAZJDS010000116.1:0-5370 GCA_964544795.1 uncultured Alkaliflexus sp.
ACAGTAATTTCTGGAGGCATCCCCACCCTGGCTGGCATCCCCAAATAACCCAAGCCACGATTTACGTATAGAAATTTGTTGCCTTCTCTGTAAAGACCTGCCCACCGTTTATTTACATATTGAGCAGGACTCCATCTAAAATTACCCTTTTCGAGACCGAACTGCATACCATGCGTATGACCCGAAAGTGTTAAATCGTAGAAATTTTGTGACAACACTTTCGCATCCCAATGCGCAGGATCATGTGACATCAAAATATTAAAAGGTTGATCTTCTAATCCTTGAGTAGCTGCCGATAAATCACCTTTTCGGGGATGACGTCCCAAGCCCCAGTTCTCTACTCCCGCCAATCCAATGGATGCACCGTTGCGTGTTAAAAGTATGTTCTGATTGCGTAACAAAGTAAATCCTAATTTCTTATTGCCCTCAACAATCGCTTCAAAATTCTTTGCTTTAGCTTCTTTCGATGGCCAGTTACTGTAGTTGCCGTAATCATGATTACCTAAGATAGAAAACATCCCCATAGGTGCCTTTAAGGGTGCAAAACAGCTTTCCCATCCTTTTAACTCACCCGAGAAATTATTTACAATATCTCCCGTAAATAAAATCACATCGGGTTTTTCTGCATTGATGAGATCAACGGCCTCGGACAAAGGTTCGTGATTCTTACCAAAACTACCCAAATGCAAATCAGATATCTGAACTATTTTCAAGCCTTCAAATTCTTTAGGGAGATTGGGAAATGAGAGTCTTACTCGGCGTGTATAAAAAGCATACCGTCCTTTTAGCACACCAAAAAGCAATGAGAAAAATGGCGCAGTAGCAACAATAATTCCCACTTGACTCATAAACTTACGACGGGTAATCTTCGGATAATGATGATTCTTCTCTTTCTTGGGAATCCAATCCAAAATTCTTTCACCCAAGAAATCTAAAAAAAGGAAGAACGCATAAACAAGTTTGGGTAGATAGATTAAAAGAACAATAAGAAAGAACCAGCTTACCTGAAGAAACACCCCTGGCTGTTCAGCCCAAAATATTCTAAAAACAGAAACAACAAATCCTATAATGGAGATGCCAGGAATCAAAATAAACCAAAACTGAGCTAACTTTTTTCCAGTCGCAGTTTTACCAAACTTCATTAATTTCCACTGTTTGGCCAAGAACCAATCAATGAGTACAATTAAAACAACCGAAATCAGTAAAAAACCATATTGTATTTTCATCCGCAAATCTTCTACCCTACTGAAAAAACAGCTGCTTTTTCAATACAAATAGTTAAATATTATGTGATTACAAAGTTATAACAACTTTCTCTCTTACAGGAAATAGCGCGTTAAGGTTATGTAAATGGAGTTGTAAAATGTTAATCCAATCTTTAGATAGGAGTGTTTATAAGTGTTTCATAAAGAATCAAAAACTTGCATAAGAAAGAGGCGATGCAGATCAATAAAAACCCATTCGTGACAATCAAGTCTACAATACAAGGAAAAACGCTTCCCTAAACCCGCTCATTCATTCGCTTTAGCCCTTATTATAAACGATTCATACCTTTAATTTTAGATTATAAAACAAGATGTTTCTATATTTAAACTTTGCTAAATAAAGTAATGAGAAAAACTTTCACAAACTTCAAGACAATTGACAATAACGAAGATGGTGAGTTCCATCTGACAAATAAAAATCAAATCATAGACAGATGAAGCTAGAGCATCCAGATGAGTTCTTGACCATTCACGATCCCATTTTACGCAACACCATAAAAGCCACGATTAAACGAATATTACTTGTCTCTTTTGTGGGTATTTTGGCTATGATTTTATTAGGTGAACTTCTTGACTTAAACAACATCTACTTTAAGACCAGATCGCTCATTTTATCAGTACTGGGAATCAATCTGTTAAGCGAAGGGAACATAATCATCAACCGTTTTCTTGATAAAAAAAGGCCTTGGTTTGTTAATTTAAAAAGAAGAGTTTCCATCCAACTCATCTTTAGCTTTATCTGGCTGATTACCATCACCACTCTATTTGCAATACTAACACCTCGCCCCCATTCCAAAGATTTCATCTTTTCTTTTATTTTTGGCAACTTTTTTATACTCGTTTTTAACAGTGTGCTATTTTTACGAAGTTTTGCCTTCAATTGGCGACAATCTCTACTGGAAAATGAACAACTGCAAAAAGATAAGCTTCATGCAGATTATATGGCTTTACAAAATCAGCTCAATCCACACTTTTTATTCAACAGTTTTAGTGTTCTAATTTCAGAAATAAAATACAATCCAGATAGTGCCATTGAGTTTGCCCTCAAAATGTCGGATGTTTATAGATATGTGCTACAACAGAGAGAGTTCACCACCATATTGCTCTCTAAGGAACTAAGCTTTATTGATGATTTTATGTATCTTCATCAGATAAGAATGGGCGAGTCTCTTCAGCTAAAGACAGATATTGCACCGCATCATTACAATCTTCATATACCGCCTATGACCCTCCAAGTGTTGATTGAAAATGCCATAAAACACAATAGGGCTTCAACCAAAAACCCATTGCAGATAATTATCAAAAGCAACGACGATCAAACTCTATCTGTTATCAATAATGTTAATCCTAAAACCACTTCCTATTCTACAGGTACAGGCTTAAAAAATATTACACAAAGATATAAGCTGTTAAGCAACGATCCTGTTACTATCGCTCCTTCTGATAATGAGTTTACAGTAACTATACCTTTACTTTCTGTTCGCGAAGTTCACCATTAAATAGATTCACATGCAAAAAGAAATTTCAGTTTTAATTGTGGAAGATGAGATACCCACACAGCGTCTGATGAAGGATTTGATAGAAAGAATTAGACCACAATGGAATGTAATGGCCGCAACTGCAGGAGTTGAAGAGACTGTGGAGTGGCTGACAAATAACGACCAACCAGATCTTATCTTTTTAGACATTCAATTGTCAGACGGATTGAGTTTTGAGATATTTGACCACATTCAAGTCGCCTCTTTCATCATATTTACCACCGCCTATGACGAGTATGCCCTCCAGGCATTTAAAGTGAACAGCATTGATTATCTCTTGAAACCAACAAGATTAGAGGATTTAGAAGGCGCCATCTCAAAATTTGAGAAATTCAGTTCCCCTTCGTACTCACTTGAAACAAGCGAAATAAAAGCTCTTGCTTCTGCTGTTAGCCAAGGTAAACAAAGCTATCGAACAAGAGTTCTCGTCCCTTTGGTTGATGGCTATTTAAAACTAAACATCGCTGATGCTGCATGGTTTCACAGCTCTCAAAAGGTTACTACCGCATATACACTTCAAGGAAATCCTCATATTTTAGATATGACCCTTGAGAAGCTGGAGAGTGAATTAGATCCTAAAAAATTCTTCAGAGCCAATAGGCAATTTATTCTCAATATTGCAGCCATCCATCGCATAGAAAACTGGTTTAATGGCAAGTTAGTAATTAAAACTCAACCAGAATCATCAGAGAAGATTGTGGTGAGTCGTGAAAGAACACGAAGCTTTAAAGAGTGGCTGAATTTTAGCTTTCCAATGATTGCAGAACTTAATGAATTTTTAATATCATCGTACTATTTCTGAATTAAGAAATTCCAATGACACAAGGTTCCACGAACACTACGATACTCATACCCTGTGGCAATATTTTGGGGATAGATGCCATTATTGCTTATGCTCTTCCTATTTCCTCTGCCTTTAATTCCTCTCTCACAATACTTGCAATGGGTAGTAAGGAGTTGCTGAAAGATCTGCAATCGGCTATTCAGTCAAAGTATAAAAAAGATGACAGTCAGAATCTCTTTCGATTTTTTCAAATGAACAACTCTTTCAAAGAGCGTGCTGTGATGGAGAAAAATCATTTAGATGAAGAGGTGATCATGGCCATTTTCCCAGAGCTTCCATCTTCTTATCTATCACAAAGAAGATTCATTAGTCGCAGCCGAAAACTCCGCTTACCCTTTATCGTTTTACCACAATCTCCATCGGAGAAGTGGACACCTCAAAATGTAATCATGCCCATAAGCCATAGTCGAAGCGATAAGGAAGCAGCCATTTGGGTCTCTTATTGGGCTCGATTCAATCAAAGTAAAATCATTCTGCTAACGGCTCAAGATAAAGAGACTTCTGCCACCTTAAATGTCAACCTTAACGTTAGATTCATCGACAAGCTATTTAAAAACTTAAATATTAGTTGTCAAATCATAGAAGAGAATTGGCAATCTTATAGAATTGGCAATGCTGCTGTAGAGAGAGCAGCAGAACTAAAAAACAGCTTGATCGCTATTACAACTACAAAATATTATAGCGTGGAGCATCTCTTTTTGAGCCCGAGAGAATTGCGGCTTATAAAAAATAGTTCAAATGTGCCCATCTTTTGCATCAATCCTCGCAAAGACCTTTATCTTTTGTGTAATTAAATCAAACCAATTGCGCAGCTTCCCAACCAATAAGAGCGGTTTTTAAAGTTGTTCCCCACATATATCCACCTAAACCTCCTGTGGATTGAACCACCCTATGACAAGGAATTATATACGCAACTGGGTTGCTTCCTATGGCTGTACCCACTGCTCGAGAGGCTTTAAACTTTTCAATTTCTTCAGAAATAACTCCATATGTAGTTAAAGAACCAAATGGGATTTTCAACAACTGCCGCCAAACAGAAAATTGAAATTCTGTTCCTTTCAAATGCAGAACAATAGGAAAAGATGGAGTTCCATTTTTTGTAAAACACTCCAAAGCGTTTTTTTGAGAGCGGTCTTCTTGCAATATGAATTTGGAGTTTGGAAATCTTTTTAATAGCTCATTAAAAGCGTACTCCTTTTTATTGAAAAATGACAAATAACAAATCCCTTTATCAGTAGAGGCTATTAAAACATCATCAAATAATGTGCTTTGATAACTATAAGATATTGAGAGGCTTTCCCCTCCATTCATAAGTTCCTCCGAAGTCATCTCTTCAATTGAGACAAACGACTCATGTTGTTCTCTTCTTTTCGAAACCGTTTGCTCAGTCATTGAGTCGAACAAGGTAGGAGTTGAATCGTATAATAACCTTCTCATTCGATCCACGGAAATAAATTGAGTAAACTTCTGAAGTCCTACACCAGACCATTCCTTAAAAACAGATTCAAGTTGAGAAGAGGATACGCCAAGCTTTTCTGCTAGTTCGCAACCCAGCAAAGACTTTGAAGGATTTTGCTGTATATACTCAATTGACTTTGCGATAAGAGGATAGTTGATGTTTTGCTGGTTGGTCACTTCGCTTGTTTTATTTAATAAATTGATGCAAGCTAAGTAAGTAATATTTTTGCAAGAAATAGAATCTCTCCTCCACATAATGAAATGC
>CAZJDS010000116.1:5437-7325 GCA_964544795.1 uncultured Alkaliflexus sp.
GATTAGAGATATAACCATACAATAGTAGTAAGCTCCATCCCAACCTTGGAATAGAGCTTACACTAAGGATTATTGGGCTACTTTTATAAAAATAGAAAGAGTTTGATTAACGACCTTTCACCACTTTAAAACTCTGTGAAGTTTGGTTGTTATAATCTTCTTTCTTAATATAAACACCAGGTTGAAGAGCATTGAAATCTGATCCCACGCTTGCACCTGAAATATTAAAATACTCTACTCCTATCACCTTTCTACTTAATTCAGAAGTAATGGATCCAATAGAAGTAGAAGTTGACGACTTAGCAGCGATGTTAGCTTGAATCTGCTCAACTGTTAACACATCGGAATAAATGGCAACATCATCAAATTTATAAGCAGGATCCTCGTCATTCCAATCCCATGCTTGATTGCCACCAAGACAGATATAAGTCAATTCCGATCCATTGGAAAATATCCCAGCAATTACCTGATTATCACCTTCTCCCGTAAAAGTCCATGAGTTTTTTAATACGCCATCCACGTAAATTTTTGCAGTAGTTTCAGTAAAAGTAGCTGAATAGTAGTGCCATTCGCTATCATCTAACCAAGTATGATCTTCCAAATTAGTTCCTTTATCATTCTCTGTACCATTAAAATCTGACCATCCTGCAATATTAACCTGAGCTATTAGGCGAGACTGAAGAATCATCATAGGCCAAGTATTTTTACCTTCAACAGGAGCAGCTCCATACGCAGAAAATATTGGTGTCCACTTATAATTTTCAGCGGTTCCTTTATTTACCCAGAATGCAATGGTCAACTCTTTTTTTCCAGATGCCTGCAAATCGGCAAAAACAGTATTGGGCAACAATAAGTAATTGGTTCTTAAGGCCTGACCATCTGCAGCATTGTGAAATACGTTCCCAAAATTTGCTGCTTCGTCAGTCACAACCTCACCACTACCCACAATAGTTGCATCACCCACTCCATCAGTCTCAAAATCGTTGAAGTAAAGCAATGTTTGCGAATTGCTATTTAAAGCAATAAATAAAAAAACGATTGATAAAATGTAAAAGTTCTTCATTTGTATAAATTTAAAGGGTTTGATAAAAAGCTAAATACTTTGATTTATACAAATCTATATTCCATTTGTCAACAAGAGGGTCACAATTGTGGATTTATAGAGGATAAAACGGGAAAAGCGGACGCCTGAATGATAAAGCATTTTAAAGAACAAAAACATTGGCCCCTCTTACACAAAAACCTTCATCGCTACCAAAGATAAAAGAACAAAATACCACAACTTTAAAGAAAAAGTTGTGGCATTATTTAATTTTAAAGTAGTTAAACTAACTACATGGTTTCATGCAATCAATCAACTCTTTCACATTAACATTCGCCAAGCCAGATGAAATATCCGACATAGCATAAGGAATAATCAATGTGCCATTGTGAATTATTGAACCGCACGAATAAACCACATTAGGTACATATCCATCACGCTCAGCTTCATTAGGTGCCAAAAGAGGTTGCTCCAGTTTTTTTATAATTTTAGTCGGGTCATCCAAATCCAGTAAAATAGCTCCAATGAAATACTGTCGCATAGCACCTACGCCGTGCGTTAATACGAGCCACCCTTCTTCCGTCTCTATGGGCGAGCCGCTGTTTCCAATCTGAATAAACTCCCAAGGTTTTATAGGTTCTTGAATGATCTGTGCATCGTCCCAAAAATGGACATTGTCAGAAAACATAATGTAATTATTCTCGCCATCTAATCGCGAAAGCATTGCGTATTTTCCATCTATCTTTCGAGGAAAAAGAGCCATTCCTTTGTTCTGCGCAGCTTTTCCATTTAAAGTAACAATATTAAAGCTAAGAAAATCTTTGGTCTCCAAAAGATGCGGTAGAA
>CAZJDS010000117.1:0-7291 GCA_964544795.1 uncultured Alkaliflexus sp.
TGAGCAATAAGGTAGATCCAATTCTTGATTCATCAGGAAAAAGCAGTTACTCTGCAACAAATATTCAAGTTTTAGAGGGGTTGGAAGCGGTTCGGAAACGACCTGCAATGTACATTGGTGATATTAGTGTGAAAGGTTTACACCACTTGGTTTATGAGGTGGTTGACAACTCAATTGATGAAGCTTTGGCAGGTCATTGTGACTCCATTGAAGTAACTATAAACGAGGATAATTCCGTTACCGTTGTTGATAATGGCCGAGGTATCCCAGTGGACATGCATGAAAAAGAAGGTCGATCGGCTCTTGAAGTTGTAATGACAGTTCTTCACGCTGGTGGAAAGTTCGATAAAGGAAGTTATAAAGTTTCTGGTGGATTGCACGGTGTAGGTGTTTCGTGTGTGAACGCTCTTTCCGAACAACTTATCGTTGAAGTACATCGCGATGGAATTTTATATATGCAGGAGTATGCGAAAGGGAAACCTTTAGCACCAGTAGCCGAAGTGGGAACGACCGATAAAACGGGTACCAAAGTTACTTTTAGACCCGACTCAACGATTTTCATCACTACCGAATATGTTTATTCCATTTTGGCTGATCGTTTGCGTGAGTTGGCTTTTTTGAACGCCGGAATTGAAATGATTCTCATCGATAGACGCGAATTAGATGAAGAAGGAAATGTGAAAACAGAACGCTTCTTTTCTGAAGAAGGCGTGAAAGAGTTTGTTGAATTTATCGATGTCAATCGCGAAGCTATCATAGATAATATTATCTATTGCAATACGGATAAAAATGAAACACCTGTAGAGATTGCTATTGTCTATAATAGCTCATACAGTGAAAATGTTTATTCATATGTGAATAATATTAATACTATCGAAGGGGGTACTCACCTTACTGGCTTTAGAAGAGGATTAACACGTACATTAAAAACGTGGGCAGAAAAGTCAGGATTACTTTCTAAAATAAAGTTTGAAATTAATGGCGATGATTTTAGAGAAGGTTTAACATGCGTTATTTCAGTTAAAGTTGCCGAGCCTCAATTTGAAGGGCAAACCAAAACAAAATTAGGAAATAGTGAAGTGAGTTTGGCAGTAGATCAGGCGGTTAGTACTATGCTTCAAAACTTTATGGAGGAAAATCCTAAAGATGCTCGCGCCATTGTAAATAAAGTTATATTAGCGGCAACAGCGCGTCATGCTGCTCGTAAGGCGCGTGAGTTGGTTCAGCGTAAAAGCGTCATGTCTGGTGGCGGTTTGCCAGGTAAGTTAGCCGATTGTTCTGAAAAAGATCCTGCCGCTTGCGAGATTTTCCTTGTGGAGGGTGATTCCGCTGGTGGAACAGCTAAACAAGGACGTAATCGCCAGTTTCAAGCCATTTTGCCTTTGAGAGGTAAAATCTTAAATGTGGAAAAAGCCTTACAACATAGAGTTTTTGAGAGTGATGAGATTAAGAATATTTTTACTGCTCTTGGAATTACCATCGGAACTGAAGAAGATAGCAAAGCGCTTAATGTTTCTAAGTTAAGATATTATAAAGTTATAATCATGACGGATGCTGATGTGGATGGACGCCACATTAACACTTTAATTATGACTTTCTTTTTCCGTTATATGAAAGAACTCATCACCGAAGGCCATCTCTATATTGCTACCCCACCTCTTTATTTGATGAAGAAAGGGAAAAATGAAGAGTATTGCTGGACTGAACAGCAACGTCGTGAGTTTACAGATAAGTACGGTGGTGGAAAAGATGATTCTGTTCACATTCAGCGTTACAAAGGTCTTGGAGAGATGAACGCAGAGCAGCTTTGGTCCACAACAATGAATCCTGAGACCAGAACTTTGAGGCAAGTAACCATCCAAAGTGCAACTGAAGCAGATCGGATTTTCAGCATGCTTATGGGCGATGATGTTCCGCCAAGACGTGAGTTTATTGAAAAAAATGCTACCTATGCCAGAATTGATGTATAACAGGTCAGTTTAATTTATTAGTTTAACCTCTTCAAATGTTTTTTTGAAGAGGTTTTTTATATTCTACATTTTCTTTCAAAGATGAAAAAGAGAAAAGTTGTCATCACAGTTTCTAACAATTTGGTAACAGATCATCGAGTATCAAAAATGGCTGACTACCTAATTTCTAAGAAGTTTGAAGTAGTTATTACTGGTAGAAATTGGCCCAAAGTACCTATGATAGATACAAAGGATATTACTCTGATTCGGTTTAATCTCTTTTTTAATAAAGGCATTTTTTTTTATATTCATCTAAATTTACGAGTTTTCTGGTATCTATTGAACCATACAGCCGATTATTATTTGGCAGTAGATCTGGATACTCTTCTGGCTTGTCGTTTGGCAGGTTTCTTTCGTAATGTACCAGTTGTTTTCGATAGCCATGAATATTTTCCTGAAGTACCCGAGTTAAGAAATCGTCCTTTTGTAAAATCTATATGGAAAACCATTCAGAATTGGACGGTTCCAGGGGTCAAAGGGGCAATTACTGTCTCCAAAGGGGTAGCCGATTTATATAAATCGTTGTACAATAAGAAATTTGTTATTGTTAGAAATATTCCCTCAAAAGGAGGGGCGGTTTATCCTATCCGTCTGTCTTCGCAAACTCCAATAATATATTACCAAGGCGCATTAAATGTGGGAAGAGGGTTGGAAGAGGCCATTGAAGCCATGACTTTTCTTCCTACTAATTATCAATTACAAATTGCAGGGACAGGTGATATCGAAGAAAAATTAAAATCACTGGTTATTCAACTTGGCTTGTCTGACAGGGTTGAGTTTTTAGGATTAATACCATTTTCATTGCTTCACAATTATGCTTCAAAAGCACATGTTGGGCTCTGTTTACTTCAAAATTTGGGGTTTAACTACTACTATTCATTACCTAATCGGTTGTTTGATTATCCTAAAATGGGACTGCCTATTATTGCAACCAACTTTCCCGATATCTCTAATTTTATAGAAACATATAAAACTGGAGTTTTAATGGCTGGCTTGGAACCAGAAGAATTAGCAAAAAATATTCGTAGTATGTGTGAAGATCTACCTTATAGAAAACAAGTAGGAGCGAAGATGCTACAAGCAGTTGAACAGCTTAATTGGGAAAATGAAGTGCTCGTTTTAGACGCTATTTTTGTTTGAACTTTCAATAAATAAAAAAGGCTACTCGTGATGAGCAGCCTTTTTTAATCTATATCGTCTCTATCGTCAAAGAATTATCCCAAATAAGTCTTGAGCAATTTACTTCTTGAAGCATGTCGTAGTCTTCGAATAGCCTTTTCTTTAATTTGACGTACTCGCTCACGGGTTAAACCAAATCTTTCACCAATCTCTTCAAGGGTCATCTCTTGGCATTGAATACCAAAGAACAACTTTACAATATCACTTTCTCTATCGGTGAGTGTGGCTAACGCTCGCTCAATTTCACGCGTGAGAGACTCATTTATTAACGCACGATCTGCATTGGGAGAATCGCTATTGATTAGTACATCCAGCAAACTATTGTCCTCTCCTTCAACAAATGGGGCATCCACAGAAATATGACGACCCGCAACTCTTAAAGTGTCTGAAACTTTGTCAGCTGGGATTTCCAGTTCATCTGCCAATTCTTCAGGTGAAGGTCTGCGCTCATGCTCTTGCTCAAATCTTGCATGAGCTTTGTTGATCTTATTTAAGGACCCTACTTGGTTCAATGGCAATCGAACAATACGTGATTGTTCAGCCAAAGCTTGAAGTATGGACTGTCGAATCCACCAAACAGCATAAGAAATGAACTTAAAACCTCTGGTTTCGTCAAACTTCTCAGCGGCTTTTATAAGTCCTAAGTTTCCTTCATTGATAAGATCAGGAAGACTCAACCCTTGATTTTGATACTGTTTTGCAACAGATACCACAAAACGAAGGTTGGCTCGCGTCAGCTTTTCAAGAGCGGATTGATCTCCTTTCTTTATTCGCTGCGCCAATTCAACTTCCTCTTCAACAGAAATAAGGTCCTCACGACCAATTTCCTGAAGATATTTATCCAATGAAGCGCTTTCGCGGTTCGTAATTGATTTAGTTATCTTTAATTGTCTCATATATCCTCCAAATAGGGCACAAAAGTACGCTTTTTTATCTGCAAAAGCAAAAATATACGCACTCTGTTGCTTGTATTATTAAGTTACTCCTCAAGATTGATGGCGTAATAAGCTACTTTCCCGTTGGGGTAAATCCCAGAAAGGAACAGTCCTTCATTTAACACATCAACTACTTTTTTCAAATCTTCTTCACTATTTATGGGAATTCTGTTCGCTTGTGTGATGATGTATCCATCTTTAATTCCCGATTTGCTGAATTTTCCAGATCCCACTTTTGAAACTTTAAGACCATATTTGATTCTAAGTCGTTGCTTTTCAGCTGCTGGGACGGGCTCGAAGGTAGCTCCAAGAATGGAAACTTTGTCAGAAGCTTTTACTATCTCTGTATTTCCATGAATATTACGTAAAGTGATGGTAAAAGGTTTTCTTTTTCCGTCGCGAATCACTTCTACTTGCACATTATCACCAGGTCGATACCTACTAACCTTTTCTTGAAGCTGCGGAACGCTATTTACTTTCTCTCCGTTTACAGTCACAATGATGTCACCCGCTTTAATTCCAGCTATCTGAGCACCTCCACCTTCCATTGCATCAACCACATAAACTCCTTTAGTTACGTTTAGATCTTTCTCCTCGGCCAATTGATTGTCAATCTCACGAATGTTTACGCCAATAAGCCCTCTTTGAACTTCACCAAACTCTAAGAGATCTGCAACGACCTTTTTAACGATACTTACGGGAACTGCAAATGAATAGCCGCTGTACGACCCTGTTTGTGAGGCGATAGCGGTGTTTATCCCTACAAGATTACCTGAAACATCCACCAAAGCACCCCCGCTATTTCCAGGATTTACGGCTGCATCTGTTTGAATGAAAGCTTCAATACTCATTTGTCCTAAAATTTGGATGCTTCGTGATTTAGCACTCACAATACCTGCTGTAACTGTAGAAGTCAGATTAAATGGATTGCCAACGGCTAAAACCCATTCGCCAATTTTTAAATCATCGGAATTCCCATATGCCATAAATGGAAGATCCGAAGCATCCACTTTTAATAAGGCGATATCGGTATTTGGGTCAGTGCCAACTACCACAGCTTTATAGGTACGCTTATCATTTAATGTTACTTCAATCTCATTGGCATTATCAATAACATGATTATTGGTAACAATATATCCATCAGCAGTAATAATTACGCCCGAACCCGCTCCCATAACGGGCTGCTGCTGTTGTGGTCCTGGCTGAAAGCCTCTGGGGCCGAAAAAGAATTCGAACAAAGGGTTCCCTGCATATGGATTTGACGAGGAGGCCAAACCTTTGGTTCGAACGTGAACAACTCTATGAATCGAGCTTTCCGCTGCCACAGTCAGATCAGGATATCCACCGCTTGAATTTGATGAGAGTGAGGTGTAATGTGCAGAAGGGACTACTTCAACTGGCACTTCCACTCTTTGAATGGTGGGACCATTAATCTTGGAGAAAATAAAGACTCCAATAAATGCACTTAACACAGATACTGCAAAAATCGTAATAAGTTGTCTTCTATTTTTCATATCGTCTATATTTTAAAGGATTTCCATATAACCGACAAATTATATGCCTTTAAAATTCAATTAACAATTCTTAACTCCATGTAGGAGTTGTTATTATAAAATGGATTTGGGGATTTTGTTAGGACTGTGCGAAGTTGCTTTTTAATCCACAGACTAAATATAGAACATTTTTGAACTAATGTCAATCTGATTATTAAGGAATAGATTCTATTTCTTGCTGAAATGGCTGGCTTTACTGAGACGCTTTTTTTACTTTAATTCTTGTTTGAGATTTCATAAGCTTTTTCAGTAGAAGGTTAAAAAAAGTTTTAACAATTTACTTGTTATGTTAATGCGTTGGAAGTAAAGTTGATGGAGACAATTCAATTTAATAGTGTCAAAAATAACAATTGCGGATTGTTAATAGTCGTTTTTGAGAAATGGTTGTCTTAATTTATAGTACGTTTGTTCTCTTAATTACCACATATTTTGTGTGGCATTATGTTTGAACCAAGTGACACATAAATCCGTTTTTACGGTGTAATGAAGATTAGGGAAAATTATGAATTTTGAATTGACATCGGATTTTAAGCCTACAGGAGATCAGCCAGAAGCAATAAAGCAGCTCTTGGATGGGTTTTCGAGTGGGAGCAAAGCACAAACACTTTTGGGAGTGACGGGCTCTGGAAAAACATTTACTGTAGCCAACGTCATTCAGCAGTTGGATAGACCAACCTTAGTTTTAAGTCACAACAAAACTTTGGCAGCGCAGCTCTATGGAGAATTCAAACATTTTTTTCCCAACAACAAAGTTGAGTACTTCGTCTCTTATTACGATTATTACCAACCAGAAGCATACCTCCCGATTACCAACACCTATATTGAAAAGGATTTGGCCATCAACGATGAAATTGAAAAACTTCGATTGAGCACCACTTCTGCACTTTTGTCGGGTCGTCAGGATGTGATAGTGGTTTCATCTGTCTCTTGTATTTACGGTATTGGGAACCCGGAAGACTTTCATGCCAACGTAGTTGAAGTAAAAAAAGGTTCCAATGTTGGTCGTAATCAGTTTTTAAGAAGTTTGGTGGATAGTTTGTATTCTCGAAACGAAGTAGAATTTGATCGTGGAAATTTTCGTGTGAAAGGCGATACTGTAGATGTCTTTTTAGCTTATTCTGATGAAGCTTGTCGCATTATTTTTTGGGGAGATGAAATTGAGTCTATTCAAACATTCGATCCTTTAAATAATAGTATCATAGAAAGTTTCGATCGGTTTTTAATTTATCCAGCCAATATTTTTATCACTTCCAAAGAGCGCATTCACGATGCGATTAAAGAGATTCAAGACGACTTAACCATGCATTTGGAATATATGCGTGACATAGGAAAACGTTTGGAAGCAAAACGATTGGAAGAACGTGTAAATTATGATCTGGAAATGATTCGTGAATTAGGCTATTGTTCTGGAATCGAAAACTACAGTCGTTATTTTGATGGTAGATTGCCTGGCACACGACCTTTCTGCCTGTTAGACTATTTCCCCAAGGATTTCCTGATGGTAGTGGATGAAAGCCATGTTACACTCCCTCAAGTAAGAGCCATGTACGGAGGTGATTTTAGTCGAAAAAAGAATCTGGTGGAGTATGGATTTAGATTGCCAGCTGCCATGGAC
>CAZJDS010000118.1:0-7274 GCA_964544795.1 uncultured Alkaliflexus sp.
CTTGACTGGCAGTCAAGAGGTCATCGGTTCGACTCCGATATTCTCCACGTTGAATAATCAAAGCCTTGTAGTTATGTGACTGCAAGGCTTTTTTCATTTATACATACCAGATACATACAAAAACTGCTATAAAGGGAGGGTAATAGAGATTGAAAAAGGATCTCAATCAAGTTAGGCCAAATAATAAATAAACTCATAGCATTGTTTTATTCTTTTTGGCAAATTTTGATTTGCTAAACTTGTCTACGGTTAATGGATGTCTGCGAGGATTTTATTCGTGCCTGTTATATATTTTATGCAGTAAAATCCTAAATGTAAAACCTATAATGAGCAATCCAACACCAGAAATTATCACGTTTAAAGGGAGTGAAATGGACATTGCTAAACATCCTATCAAACCAAACAAAGGAATCAATCTGCCATACAGTCGTTCATCTTTTGGCTGCTTCATTGCTGCAATATTAGTGATGCTGTAGTAAAGTAGAATCGTAAAGGTGGCAGCTCTTACTATAAATTCAAATGTTCCGATGAGGGTAAGCAACAATATTATAATGCCCGTAATGAGTATTCCTATGTGTGGTACCTGGTAGCGGCTGTGTATTGTCTTTAGAAAAGGCGGCAAATCATATCTCCTGCCCATTGCCAACATCATCCTGCTTATCCCTAAGATTTGACTCAACAACACGCCCAACATAGCTGTAGATGCGCCAATTGTTGTGATGATGCTAATTACAGGAGTGGTTAAAGCGTTTGCAACAACCTGCAAAGGAGATTTACTCCCTGCCATATTTTTTGTTCCTATAACACCTATGGCAACTACTGAAATAGCGGCATAAAGAAGTATAGCTGTTACAATGGTTATAATAATTGCTTTTGGAATCGTTTTTTTTGGCTCAGCGACCTCCTCAGCAAGTGTTGCGATTCTTGCATAGCCTGTAAATGCAAAAAACAGTAGTGCAGCTGCTTCTGCAATTCCTGAAATGCCGAATGGTGCAAAAGGTTTGAAATTATCAGTATTGACTTCAGATATACCACTAAACACCAAATATAGAAGTGAAAGGAGTGTTATTGTCACAATCACAAGATTCAATATGCCTGCTTTTTTGATGCCAAAATAATTGGCTGTTGTGAGAAGAATAACTGCCAAAACAGAAAAAGTAATTGGTGAGGCTATAGGAACCAATTGGTAAAAATAGCTACCAAATCCTATAGCTACGACACCTGCAGCTGCGAGTTTGCTGATTAGAAACATCCAACCTGCAGAAAACCCGAAAGTTGGGTTTATCAAAATATTGGCGTATTCGTAGGTTCCACCCGAATGTGGATATATAGCTGCCAGTTGTGCAGAACTTATGGCATTAAAAGTGGCAATAACACCTGCGATGAAAAGACCAACAATGAAAGCAGGACCCGAAACACCCGCTGCAATACCTGTTACAACAAAAATCCCTGCCCCGATTATTGCGCCCAAACCAATGCCTACAGCATCTTTTAGAGTAAGTACCCTTAAAAGTGTTTTTTTATCTAAGCTTTTCATTCTTTCTCTTTAATATAAACTCACCTAATGAGAACCCACCGCCCCCTTTGATAATAAGGAACAGACTACCGAGGAGCATTGCCAAATCTGTTCTGCTGGCGTGCATCATTTCCCAAAATCCGTTGTTGGTCATAATATCTATTTTTGTCGTAGCTATGGCAACAAGCATAATCGATAAAGTGGGAATAGTTGCCAATCGCGTTAGCAACCCAAGCAAGATGAGTGCACCACAAACAATCTCGAATGTGCCGACAAATGGCCCAAGAAACTCGGGTGAAGAAAGTCCAATTGCTTCAAATCGGCCAGCACCACGAATGGCGGGAAAAAGAAATTTCTGAATACCTTCTGAAAGAAACACTGCACCTACCATTAAGCGAATAATGATGGTGGTTCGTGACTGGTCTGATTTGATTATTTTTTGAAACATGTTTTTTGCTAAATAGTGGTTGTCTGCAAAGCGTGTTAGCATAATACTAAAATAACATGAAACGAGCCATGAGAAAGTTTCTCACAAAGGAGAATCGAAGATCAGCGTAGCTAATGATTATTCTGGCGAGTTCTATGTGGCAATTAAAAATCAAATTATAAACACATAAAAGTAAAGATAAGTTCAACCAAAAAAAGGTGAATGATTTTTGGTGTGAAGAACTTATCAACATCTAATTAATAAGAGAAGAGCTAAAACTTAACCTTACTCTTTACAATTTAGGTGAAGTAACAACTAAGTTTATCTTTTATAAAAAGCCTTTAGGTCTCTTTATTTATTAATAAATAAATTCATGTACTTCTCAACTTACTTCTTGCTTTTTAATTATCGGAGAAGGTTTTTTGAATTGTTTAGGAGTTTCTTTAAAATCCATACCCTAAATGCAATCCCAAACTAATGTGATAATCCTCTTGGTCATATGCAAGCTCAAACAGGGGACCTAAGTGAAAATTGCCTACGTTAAAACCGTAAACAGTTTCTGCATGAAAGGCAAATTTTATCGCTGAAGGCTCATGATCCTCAAAAGTGGCGCCAGGAGACAGGCTTATATGTAAACCTCCAAATGGATTGTAACTCGCCACCAAACCCACTGTATTGTGCTTGTGTTTGTCGAAAATTCTTTCGTAGCCAATCCCGAATCCGAATTTTGAATGTTTGATATTCCTGATCAGATGCAAATGCAAGCCGTATGCAATCTCCTTTTCTTTGACAAAATAAACAGATGTGTTGGCCAGCCCTAGTTCATATTTATGGTGATCGTGATTATGATGTTCCTCTTGAGCATTTATATTGGCAGCAAATACTCCGAATAAAAACACTAAAAGTGTCTTAAGTTTAATGTTACAATTCATTATTGGTATAGAGATTTATATTTTTTAGCACGCGCAAAAATATAGTTTTCAAATCTCATTCTGCAATAAAAATTGTTAATGTTGGCTCTCTATTCAGTGCGTAAATAGCTCTATTTGTATTTTTTGCGAGAGTAAATTAGATGTAAAAAACATCCTAGCTTATTTCATTGTATTGATTATTAACGTTTGTTGGAATATTAAATCAGATTGGCGTTTGCTATGAACACCGCTTACATCACGACGCTTAGATAGAGTTGAAAAACTTTTCTTCCAGAGCCTTGTTTATCATTTAACATAGTTAGTAACCAAAATAAATAGTATGCAATTAAAGAGTTTTTTTTTTATCTAATAATCTTCATGTTCACTTTTATTTCTGCGAATGCGCAGATAGATGATGCTGTAGTTTCAGGCATAGTGCGCCATGATCAATCAAAAGAGTTATTGCCTTATGTGAATATAACTGTGACTGATAGTGAGGGGGTGTTTTTAACTGGAACCATTACCAACGAAAAAGGAATCTTTACCATTGAGGGCTTAAGTACTGGGGATTATTTAGTGAAAGTATCCTATATCGGCTTTACCGAACGAGTTTTACCTCTCCATGTAGGTAGATTGAATAAGTTTCTTGACTTAGGGACTATTTCATTGTCAGAAACCACTATGTCGCTTGAGGAGATTACTGTAACTGCTACCCGTTTGGAGGTTTCATCACAAATGGATAAGAAAACTTTTGCAGTTGAAGACAACATTAGCCAACAAGGCGGTTCGGTTTTGCAGGTCATGCAAAACTTACCAGGTGTAACCATCGATCGAGAAGGGAAAGTATCTCTTCGTGGTAGTGATAAGGTAACTATTCTAATTGACGGAAAGCAAACCGCGATAACTGGTATGGGGTCTCAATCGGGGCTCGATAATATTCCTGCTTCGGCAATTGGAACGGTTGAGATAATTAACAACCCTTCAGCAAGATATGATGCGAGTGGAATGGCTGGTATTATTAATATCATATTTAAAAAAGACCAAGAGTTTGGCTGGAATGGTACAGCAGGTCTTACTTTGGGTGTTGGAGCACTTACAGAGAAAAAGCCCAGTCTAACTGGCATTCGCGATCAGTATCGATTTACCCCAAAAGTTAATCCTTCATTTTCAACAAACTATAAACGCGAGAAAGTAAACTTTTTTGTTCAAACCGACTTGCTTTATCACAAACAAATGATGAAGAATGAGTTTACGCAACGTAGTTATGACAACGGAGAAAAGGTTACTCAGCAATTTCTTGAGAACAGAACGCAGCCCATATACAATATTAAGGCGGGGGTAGACTATAACCCGAATGAGAGGAATCTATTTACTTTCTCGACCCTCTTTAACTATAGGGAGTACACCGATTTGGGTGATATACCTTACGATGGTGCCAGTGGTAATAGGGTGCGCTTATGGCAATATTATGAAAACGAAGTAAACCAAACCCTGTTTGCGACCGTTACCCATAAGCATTCTTTTAACCAACCAGGGCATAGCTTAACATCGTCGTTTAATTATTCGTTCCGTCGTAAGGATGAGGTGTTCAATTTCACAAACAATCTCTACAGTCCCAGCTCTGTTGGAACAGACACAACAGGTTTATTGGCAGATGAAAATATTTTTGACCTAACAGTTGATTATTCCAAGCCACTTAAATCGGGTAGACTTGAAGTAGGAACAAAGCAACGTGCCAGAATCTTCCCGAATGATATCTATTTTAAACCTGGCGAGAATTCAATATTAGATCCTACCTTATCAGGGAGCGCAGAGTATAGAGAGTGGCTTTCGGCAGTGTATGGAACTTATATTTACGAACATAAAAAATTTGAACTTGAGGCTGGTCTTAGGGTAGAGTATGCAAAAGTTGATTATTTAGTGGATCCTAATCATAGCGTTTACAGCAGTACTGGGTTTGATTATGTTGACCCATTTCCAAGTGTGCGAGCAACTTGGTTAGTTGACGATAACAGCAGATTGTCGGTATTTTATAATATGCGTGTAGATAGACCAGAGGAGAAGGATCTAAGAACTTTCCCAACTTATGCAAGTCCCGAAATCCTCTCTATGGGTAACCCAAACCTGCAGCCTCAGTTTACGCAATCGGTAGAGTTGGGGTATAGGCAATCGTGGAATGGAGGATACCTCTACAGTGCAGCCTATCATAGGATGTCGACCAATATGCTCACTCAGATTATAACCGAGGTGCCTACGACTAACCTATTGGCTGAGGTTAACCAAAATGCGGATAAAGGTCAAAACACAGGGCTTGAACTTGTGCTCAACCAGCAATTGGGAAGCTACCTACGGCTGAATGCCAATGGCAATATTTATCGAAACAATATAGGCGAGTTTACCATTGTAAATGCTTATCCAAACAATATTTCATACATCGGGCAAAAGCAATCTATTATTACGGGCAACACTAAGCTTAACCTAATTGCTAAAATCTTAAAAGAGACCGAACTTCAAATTACAGGTACTTACCTTGCTCGGGATATTATTCCACAAGGAAAAGTTCTTGCACGCTACTCTGTTGACGCTGGTTTAACAAGAAAGATCCAAAAAGGCAAAGGGGAACTGTTCATTAATGCCAACGATATTTTTAATACGCTTGTTATGCGGCGTGAGATTGAAGGAACATCTTTTCGTCTGGTCTCCGATGATTACTACGAAACTCAAGTAGTACGCGTAGGTTACCAGTACAGGTTTTAGACGACTAAGTGGGAGACTTTGTCAAGCAGGGATCAATCCGCTATTATGCGCCATCGAGATTGGAATATGTTCAACATCCCGATAAAAAATAGGGAGACGATATCTCAAAGCAACATTAAAACAAATAATAAGTCACTTGCAAAAAACTGTTCTTTAATGAGTAGATGGCTAATACATGCAAATGAAATACAACTGAAAGAAAATTTGAGATTGTTCAAAACAAGGATTTTTTATTACCGAAGGTAAATATCAACCCTCCTACTACCGAATTCGCAACAAGCTGTTCTCGTTCATAGCCCGTATATACACTTAGTAGTTGTAGATTATAGGAGAGCTTTAAGCCTACGCGTTGCGTGATACGATAATTAATTTCAGGACTTATTTATAGTAGGGTAATGAGATTCTATAATAGGATCGCTTATGTAACATAAACCATCGTACGTATCTCCTTTTCTGTTCACTTTTAAAAAGCCGCTAACAACTGTCTCATTCTCTAATAGATTGAACATGGGATTCTTAAACATAAAACTTCCTGAAAACAACTTCTTTTGACTATGTCCAATATTCAAGATTGTTGTCGATTTAGAAAAGTAATAATCTTCAGTAAATGAGTACAAACCAAAGACTATTGCACCTTAAGAGTCTCTTTATTGATTAGATCATTGAATCATTTTGCTTTTATGCTTTCTTAACTACGAAAAAGAGCAGAAAATTTCCCCTTATCCATTGAATGCGTTAATTTTGTTACTTTAGCGCACACAGCAAATTAAGTATCTCAGTAACTGATGACAGATAATTCAGGTAAAATTCTTAAAAGCATTCATCCATCCCGTATCGTGTTACCTATTATTATAGGATTAGCAGTAACTGGCTATTTGCTTTATAGAGAGTATGAACCTGGCTCATTGGCTCTTTTTTCATTCACTCTGCAATCTTTTTTCTGGCTTTTTCTGGCTCTTTTTTTTATGGTAATTCGTGATGTGGGATATATGTCTCGATTGAGAATTTTAACCCACAAAGAACTTTCTTGGAAGGCTTCCTTTAATATTATTATGTTGTGGGAGTTTACTTCTGCAATAACTCCCTCTGCAATTGGGGGGACAAGTGTGGCTGTTTTTTTTATCAATAAAGAAGGAATAAGATTAGGAAGAAGTACGGCGGTTGTTATGGTTACCTCTTTTTTAGATGAGCTTTATTTCATCATTGCATTTCCTCTCATGCTTTGGTTGATAGGCACCTCTGATATTTTCGCATTGGATGGAGCTGCTGCTTCGCAAGCATGGTATCAAAATCAGTTTTTTGTATTTGCCTTAGTGGGTTATTTGGTGAAGTTTGCTTTTACGGGGGTATTGTCTTATGGTCTGTTCGTTAATCCAAGAGGGTTGAAATGGGTTTTACTGTGGATTTTTAAACTGCCTATAATTCGTAAGTGGCGTCCTCAAGCAAATGAATCGGGATCAGATTTGGTAGAAGCATCAAAAGAATTTCGTTCTTGGCCATTAAAAAAGTGGTTGCAGGCCTTTGGTGCTACCGCTCTCAGTTGGACAGCTCGTTACTGGGTGGTGAATGCACTGATTGTTACATTTTTTGGTATTACATGGTTGAGCTGGGATGAGCATATTTTAGCTTTTGGAAAGCAGTTGGTGATGTGGATTATGATGCT
>CAZJDS010000119.1:0-7255 GCA_964544795.1 uncultured Alkaliflexus sp.
AAAAATAGAGGTTTCGTATATCGTATGTTCTATAAGGAAATATCCAATATTTCAAAAGTCATTAAGCCCGAGGGCACTTGAATCTCAACTTTATCGCCCAGTTTTTTACCTAATAATCCCTTGGCAATAGGAGTAGTAATGGCAATCTTACCTGCCTTTAAATCGGCTTCACTTTCTGAAACCAATTGATAAGTCATAACCTTCTTGGTTTTCAAATTCTTTATTTTTACAATATTTAGAATTTGAACCTTAGATGTATCTAACTTTGATTCATCAATGATGCGGCTATTGGCAACGGTCTCTTTCAAACGTGCAATCTTCATTTCTAAAAGACCTTGCGCCTCTTTTGCTGCATCATATTCAGCATTTTCAGACAAATCGCCTTTATCGCGAGCCTCTGCAATCTGCCTGGAAATGGCGGGCCTTTCAACCGACTCAAGTTGTATCAACTCTTCTTTCAATCGTTTGAGCCCTTCTTCAGTAACGTAACTCACTTTAGACATACTATTTCCTCCTGATATTAATTTAAAAGATTATCTAAAAAATAAAAGAATCCCAAATACTACAGGGACTCTCTTTGTTAACATAGTAACAATGTGCTTATTAATAAGTAAAAAAGATTTTTGTTTATTTGTTGTGTGGTGATGAATTAGAAACTGGGCCGTTTTAATATTTCTGAATAGATCATCGCCCTGCGCAGATCCTGTGGATCTTTGAACCATATTGAGGCTTCTGACTCTATCTCCTCGATGGCTGCCAATCTCCTTGGAACTGATTTTGGTGGAGTCTGAGTGACTCCTTCCGATCTTTCTATTTCCTCTTTTTGTTTCGTCTTATGGTAACTGGCAGCTAAATGACTTTTCATACCCTCATAGGGAGTGTTTTTTGACTGTTGAGAGGGTATGGGTGAGACTTCGATCTCTTCTTTTGGTTTTCCCTCTCCACCACTCAACCAATCACTAAACGTAGGGAAGTCTTCATCGCTTTCCCTTTCATTCATTTCACTTTGGGGTACAGGAGTTTCGTCTTGAGGAGCTTTTTTGGCCTTAATAATCATACTAACGACCAATGCAGCAACCATGACAACGATGTAGATAATATCTCCGACTGATTCTCCCATTTATAAAATAAATATTAGCTAATTTAGCCGTAACTATACAGATTACCAAATAAAGCTACTTCAATTTTAATCCTCCTCTGTACGCTACAAATACATATAAGTTATGAGTTACATATATATAGCTATGAAACAGATGATTAATATTAAAAGAAACTGTTGGGTACTACCTTCTAATTTGATTTTTTTCGTAACCCTGCTGTTCCTGTTATCAGCATGTGATAAACGAGATAATCCCGTTCCAACTGCTAGATTTACTGTAACTATAAACTTAAGCCTCCCTGATTACAATAAAGAGTACTTTATCCTAAACTACGACCCCTATAATCATAGAACTATTGGCATATCCGGGATATTAATAGTTCGTGGTGCGACAAACGATGGAACCCAAGGATACAATGCTTTTGAAAGATTTTGCCCACATGATCAAAAGATCTCTTGTAAAGTCAACTTTGACGATGATTTCACCACTGCTACTTGTCCGTGTTGCGAATCTCAATTCTTTATAGGCTCATTCGATGGTGACATAATAAAAGGTCCAACTGCCTACCCTCTCAAAACCTACAAAACCAGATTAGAAGGTCGACGACTTACTATATACAATTAAAACATGCAGTAAGCATAATCTTTCATACTTACCGCAGTTTAAAGTTTTAATCCTTAGTAACGATAATTTTCTGCTTTATAAGGGCCATCCTCTTTTATCCCTAAATAATCCGCTTGTTCTTTCGTTAATTTTGTCAGCTTAACACCCAACTTATCCAAGTGCAAACGAGCCACCTCTTCATCCAACGATTTTGATAAGGTAAAAACACCCAATTCATGCTTTTTTGTCCACAAATCAATCTGTGCTAAAGTCTGGTTGGTAAATGAAGTGCTCATAACAAAGCTTGGATGACCATTGGCATTCCCTAAATTAACCAATCGCCCGCGCGACAAAAGAGTTATGCTGTGTCCATCTGGAAACAAGAAACGATCAACCTGTGGTTTGATATTAATCTCTTTTATACCTGGGTAGTTCACCAATTTTTCTACTTGAATCTCATTGTCAAAGTGACCGATATTACAGACAATAGCAGTATCCTTCATTTTAGCCATATGCTCAACCGTAATAACATCACGATTTCCAGTAGTGGTAACATAAATATCTCCTTCATAAAGAGCGTCTTCCACAGTAGTCACTTCATATCCTTCCATAGCAGCTTGAAGTGCGCAAATAGGATCTATCTCAGTCACCAATACACGAGCACCAAAACCTCTCATGCTCTGCGCACATCCTTTACCCACATCACCATAACCACAAACAACTACTGTTTTACCTGCAACCATCACATCGGTGCCACGTTTGATTCCATCCGCCAAACTTTCACGGCAACCATATAGATTGTCAAATTTCGACTTTGTTACTGAATCATTCACATTAATAGCGGGAAACAGGAGCTCTCCGCGTTCCATCATCTGATACAATCTGTGCACACCTGTGGTGGTCTCTTCACTAACCCCTTTAATGCCTGCTGCAATTTTAGTCCAACGTTGGTTGTTTTCAGCAAAAAGTTTGTTCATTAAAAGCATCAATTCACGAAAATCCTCACCCTCCTTACTATAATCTTTCTTTAAGATTTCAGGATTCTTTTCTATTTCTACTCCTTTATGTACCATGAGAGTAGCATCTCCACCATCATCCACTATGAGATCTGGGCCTTGTCCGTTGCCAAAATCCAAAGCTCTTTCGGTACACCACCAATACTCTTCAAGGGTTTCACCCTTCCAAGCAAAAACAGGGATGTTTGCAGCAGCAATGGCGGCTGCAGCATGATCTTGGGTAGAATAAATGTTGCAACTGGCCCAGCGAACCTGTGCACCCAGCTCAACCAACGTTTCAATCAAAACAGCAGTCTGAACGGTCATGTGCAATGAGCCCATAATACGTGCTCCTTTGAGTGGCTTTTCTTGGCCATATTTCTGACGAAGAGACATCAACCCTGGCATCTCTTTTTCTGCAATTTCTATCTCTTTCCGACCGAAATCAGCCAAACCAATGTCCTTAATTTTATAATCCTGAATACTCATTCTATGAATGTTTTATGACTGATCACTCCAGTCTGATTCAACTTTTATATTTTATTTAAAACTGCACGTATAATCAGTTCATCCTTTTTCAGTTGTGCTTTTAGTGCTTCAATGTTGTCAAATTTCATCTCATTACGAATTCTTTCTTCAAAATAGATAGAGATCTCTTCTGAATATATATCTCCACTAAAATCTAAAATATGAACTTCTACCGTTCTATGATCCAACTGCTTACTAACTGTTGGGCGAACTCCTATGTTGACCATTCCATTATAAATTTTACCCATAACCTTCACCCGACAGGCATAAACGCCATCGAGAGGAACTAATTTATACTCCTCCTGCAGATCAATATTCGCAGTAGGATAGGAAATTGTCCTTCCCAGTCTATTCCCGCCAATTATCCTGCCCGTAATTGTGTACGAATATCCCAGTAAATGGTTGGCTTTATGAATTTCACCTTCAAGCAAATGGTTTCGAATCTGAGTGGAACTGGGGTGATCGCCATGTACATCTACATGATGAAATTGACTTAATTTGAACTTATGTTTATTGGCCAAATCTTTTAGCTCACCAAACGTTATGCCGCCACTCCCAAATCTATGATTAAAACCAGTCACCAAGTGTTTAACACTCAGCTCTTTCACCAAAACATCTTCAGTAAAGCCTTTGGCTGAAAGTTTAGATAACTCCTTAGTAAAAGGCAATATCATTAAATGATCAACCCCTATTTCTCCAATCAATTTAGTCTTCTCTTCTAAAGTTGTGAGCAACCTCAGTTGATCGGGATCATGCCCCAAAACCAAACGTGGGTGTGGCCAAAATGTGACCACCAAAGATTCTGTATTTTCTTCCTGTGCAATCTCTTTCACCCTCTCCAGCAATGCTTTATGGCCAGGGTGCACTCCATCAAATGTCCCCATAGTTATTACTGGGGGTTTTTCTTTATAATTGATAAATGAAGAGTGTATTTGCATAACAATAGAAGAAAACAATCAGATAATCTCTTCAACTTTTTCCAATGGACGACCCACAACTGCGCGATTACCATTAATAACAATAGGTCTTTCAATAAGTTTTGGATATTTCACCATGGCGTCAATCCATTCTTCATCGCTCAAATCTTTGTCTTTAAACTCGTCTTTATAAACCTCCTCATTTTTCCGAACCAAATCATAGGCAGAGATGTTGAGCTTCTTCAAAAGTTCGCGCAATTGCTCTTTATCCAGTGGATTCTCCAAGTATCGAATTTCTTTCACATTCAGTCCAGATTCTTTCAAAAAATCAAGAGCAGCACGACTTTTGCTACAACGCGGGTTATGAAGTATTTCTATCATAATCGTTTTATTCTATTGAAAAATAGTGCTGGCACCATACTCCATCAAATAAGCTTTGATAAAGCCATCGATTTCACCATCCAAAACATCTTGCACATTACTTGTTTCATAACCAGTCCGCACATCCTTAACTAATTTATAAGGCTGCAGAACATAAGATCGAATCTGTGAGCCCCACTCAATTTTTTTCTTTTGAGACTCTATTTTATCCTGTTCTTCCATGCGTTTCCTTAGCTCCAATTCATAAAGCTGGGATTTTAAATTACGCAAAGCATTTTCTTTATTGTCGCCTTGTGAACGCGATTCGGTATTTTCAATCACAATTCCTGAGGGTGCATGTCTTAATCGAACGCCAGTTTCAACCTTATTCACATTTTGTCCACCAGCTCCACCCGAACGAAAAGTATCCCACGTAATATCAGAGGGGTTAATATCAATCTCGATGGAATCATCTATCAACGGTACAATATAGACCGAAGTAAAAGAAGTCATTCGTTTGTTCGCCGAATTAAAAGGACTTAAACGCACCAACCGATGCACCCCATTTTCTCCTTTTAGATAGCCATAAGCATAATCTCCTTCAAATTGTATGGTCACAGTTTTTATACCTGCTTCTTCTCCTTCTAATAAGTGTTGAACACTTACCTTATAATTATTGTGCTCGCCCCAACGCATGTACATGCGCATGAGCATTTCTGCCCAATCTTGACTTTCGGTACCACCCGCTCCTGCATTAATCTTTAGGATGGCTCCCATGCGGTCTTCCTCTTTCTGAAGCATATTTCGCAACTCAAGATCCTCTATTCTCCGTAATGCAACTTTATATGCTTTATTAAGGTCGGCTTCATCAGCTTCACCTTCATTCATAAATTCTTGAAGTACCATCAGCTCTTCCATTGCATCCTTCACCTGATGGTAACCATTTACCCAGCTTTTAAGCTCTTTTAGCTTGATCATTTTCTCTTCGGCACTTTTGGAATCATCCCAAAATCCAGGCTCTTGCGTTCGCAACTCCTCTTCTTCTATTTCAATATTTTTTCGATCGATGTCAAAGATGCCTCCTTAACGCCAGCTGGCGTTCACTCAAGTCTTTAATCAGTTCAGGTGTAGTCATAAATAAATGCTAATAAAATGTATTTAAAGATCAAATTTCAACCTACAAAGTTACAAAATTTATTTTGATGGAGGAGGGCATCCAAATACAATAAAAAAACACCCAATTCCTTTGTTACAAAGAAATTGGGTGTGAAGGGTGAAAGACCGGGGTCGAACCGGCGACCTCCTGAACCACAATCAGGCGCTCTAACCAACTGAGCTACAATCACCATTTTTTGAGCGATGCAAATATAAGGATTTTTCTTTTAAAGATGCAAGCAAAACCTGAAAAACTGGCATTATTTTTAAACACCATTTTAGGTCTGTAAAACAAATCGCCATCAATCATCTCGAGAAATATAATCAATGTTATACAACTTTTAAAACGGCTAAGAATTTGAAATTAATAAAGTCGATTACGTTATAACTAAAAAAAAGAAGATACTCTTTCTATATTAATGTCCAAATGTTTATTAAGTTCTTTATTTTTGTGCACACCAAGATAATAATTGCCCTATCTGCTGTTCTGCTTCGAAAGGGTCACTTAATAGAAATTAAAATGAAATTTTTTGTTTTTAATGAAGAGTTAGATGGTCAACTAAAACGTGCACAATCTCGCATACGACAGCTGAAAAGCGGCGAAATAAGTGAACAGTTAATTGAAAAGGGACTGGACTACAAAAAGAACTTTGGCGTATCGCTGGTTCATCTGCGCAACTTGTCCAAAGAGTTTCAGCCCAGTAATGAACTGGCAAATCGCCTCTGGCACCTGGGATACAGAGAAACGTGCATTTTAGCTACCATGCTGACGCTACCTAATGAGATAAAAGACGAAATGTTAGATGAATGGGCAAAAGCGATAAACAATATAGAAATTGCTGAACAGATATCCTTTAACCTATTGGGTAAAAGAATAAAATCTGATAACTTGCTAAAAAAATGGTTGTCGCATACTCAAGCATACACAAAATACGCAGCTTTAATGAGCATAGGATGGCAATTTAGATTTCTTGAGGAGAAAAACAGTCTGTTAATTAGAAGCAATATTGCAACAATTAAAACGCTTTCGAGCGATCCAACGTTGAATCGAGCTGCAACCCACTGTCTAAAGATGGCTGGAAGATTTAATCCAGAATTAAAATCCGAAATTACTGATTTGGCAAATCAATGGAAAACTGATTCGAACAAACTACTTCAACAGACAGGTGAAGAAATTATATTTGAACTAGATCTTGCTCAGTAAGCTTATTATATTTGAATAATTGTTAAAATTAAATTATGAAAATTCAACCTGTAGTTGATAAAAAAACTAAGACCATGTTTCTTGACATGGTGAAGCTTATTTATAAAGATGACGAAGCCTTCGTTCGTCCTCTTGATGCACAAATTGAAGAGATATTTGATCCAGCAACAAACAATTTTTTCAATCATGGCGAGGCTAAACGATTTATTTTAATAAATGACGAAGGGGTAACCATCGGTAGAGTAGCTGCTTTTATCAACACAAAAAAAGCCTACGGTTTCGAGCAACCTACAGGTGGAATGGGCTTTTTTGAATGTATAGATGATAAAAAAGCTGCATTTCTTCTCTTCGACACTGCCAAAGATTGGTTGGCTCAACGCGGTATGGAAGCAA
>CAZJDS010000120.1:0-3944 GCA_964544795.1 uncultured Alkaliflexus sp.
CCTTACCGCCCGAAAAGAGCATAACGGGATTTTCAAACTGTGCGGCCACTTCACGTATCACGTAAATAGATTCTGCCTCCAACTCTTTTAAATGGTTAATCTTGTAGTTATCCATGCAATAAATATTTTTCACCAAATTTTAGATCTCAAAAACAACTGCAGATTTACTTTCGGCTTTTTTGATGCTATATGAATTCACATCTGTTTTTTTAAGAAGTTACAAATTTAGTGCTTTTAAGGGAGATTGAGAAATATTAAGGGAGTCAACAATTAAAAAAGGCTTTCGATTCCGAAAGCCCTTTACATCTTATAATGTGATGGTTATACAATAATTTCGCAAACCCTTGTTATTTTTATTCCCATTACAACTCTATGATAAGAACCGATTGTGAAAAATCATCTTTAATTAATCCAATTCACCGATTATATCGTCGTCAAAACTTTTGTTGTATTGCTGCATAGCTTTTAAGCTCATACCCATACTTGAGAAACCACCATCATGAAAAAGATTTTGCATAGTTACTTTTCTGGTAAGATCAGAAAACATAGCCACACAATAGTTGGCACACTCCTCTGCATCTGCATTGCCCAAAGGTGACATACGATCGGCAAAATCTACCAATCCATCAAAACCCTTCACCCCACTTCCTGCGGTGGTTAATGTGGGCGACTGACTGATGGTGTTCACTCTAACTTTTTTCTCGCGACCATAGATATACCCAAAGCTACGAGCAAATGATTCTAACAATGCTTTGGCGTCGGCCATATCATTGTAACCATATAGAGTACGCTGAGCGGCTACATAAGAGAGAGCTACAATAGAACCCCACTCATTCATAGCATCCATTTTGTAGGCTACCTGCATGGTTTTATGGAAAGAAATAGCGGAAATATCCAGCGTTTTATTTAGATAATTGTAATCCAAATCATTGTACACTTTTCCTTTACGAACGTTAAGAGACATTCCAATGGAGTGCAAAACGAAATCAATTTTACCTCCCAAAACTTCCATGGAAGTTTTAAAAACATTCTCTAAATCTTCTACGTTGGTGGCGTCACCAGGAATTAACTCTGATCCTGTTTTTTCTGCCAGCTCCATAACGCTTCCCATGCGACAAGCAACGTGCGTATTTGAAAGCGTAAACACAGCCCCTTCAGCGTGGGCTAATTCAGCCACTTTCCAAGCAATAGACATGTCGTTGAGGGCGCCAAATATAATTCCTCTTTTCCCTTTTAATAGATTATATCCCATATTCTTTTTTGATTATTGAATTTGCAAATATAGCTGTTAATTGACCATTCTAACGGATATAAGCTCTTTTTGTTCTTATTAAGACTATATTAAAATACAATTATTTTAATTAAAATGCTAATAAACAACGCACTACCCCGTAATATTATCTTATTTCTTCTTTCATCCTATACTCCTTAAAAAAGCATTCCCACCCGTTTAAACTTAAAAAGAGTAAAGAATAATACCTTTTATCTTTTCAGCAAAACGGGTGGGAATACTTTACAATTTATATGATTAAATCAATTCAATGCTTCGTTTAACAAATTTACTTAGTGCCTCTCCTTTCAACATATTGTTAGACAAAAGAGCCAAGTCAATTAATTGAGAAACCAATTTGTTCTTATCGGCAAACTCTGACAACAGCTTTGTCTGCTTCTCTTTCTGTTCAGAAACTTTCTTCTTCACATCTTCCAGTTCCTCTTTCTCAGCCTGTGGAATCTCCTCTTCTTTTTTATCCTTATGGGCAGCTTCTAACTCGGCTACTTTAGATTGCAATGAGGTAATTCGGCTACGGATGGAAGTGATTTTTTCTCCCAGCTTTTTGTCAACTTCCTCAGAAATACCTTTTACCAAGTTGTGGTTTCCATTTACTACTAAGTTGTAACTATCTGGCATATCTCCATAAAACATGGCTCCTCCACCCTGCAGTTCGCTCATCTCTTTCATTCGACGCATGAACTCATTCTGGGTGATCATCACTGGTGTATCGTTTTCTCCCAAGGCTTCAAAAGTAACTACAAAATGAGCTTTACCAGCTTTTGGCATTTGCGAAGAGAATACTGTAGTCAAAGCTTCACGCTGTTCTCCAGTTAATTGCATTTCGTGCTGTTCATCCTTCACAATTAACTTGTCAACAACATCACTATCGACTCGAACAAATCTTGATTTCTCGAACTTGCTCTCCAACTGATTCACAAAATGACTGTCAAAATAGCCATCCATCAATAGAACATCGTAACCTTTGTTTTTGGCAGCTTCAATGAAAGTATATTGTGCATCCTTATTTGTTGCGTAAAGATAAATAAGCTGACCTTCTTTGTCGGTCTGATTTGTTTTAATGATTTCAGCATACTCCTCGAAAGAGAAATATTTGTCGTCGGTGTTTTTAAACAGTGCAATTTTAGCAGCCCTATCGTAGAACTTTTCTTCAGAGAGCATTCCGTACTGAATGAAGAGTTTTAAATCGTCCCACTTCTGCTCAAACCCTTTACGATCGGTTTTAAAAATTTCATCTAAACGATCAGACACCTTCTTCGATATGTGACCGGATATTTTCTTCACGTTTGAGTCGCTCTGCAAGTAGGAGCGTGATACGTTCAACGGAATATCTGGAGAATCAATAACTCCATGCAATAAAGTCAGAAACTCAGGTACAATACCTTCCACCGAATCGGTTACATATACCTGATTGCTATAGAGTTGGATTTTGTTTTTCTGAATTTCAATATTGCTCTTGATCTTTGGGAAATAAAGAATTCCAGTCAAATTGAAAGGATAATCCACATTCAGGTGAATATGAAAAAGTGGATCATCTGCCATCGGATACAAATCCCGATAGAATTTCTGATAATCTTCATCTTTTAATTCCGTGGGAGCTTTCGTCCATATCGGATTAACATCGTTGATGATATTAAATTTATCTGTCTCCTCTTCTTTTCCATCTTTCCAAATGGTCTCTTTTCCAAAAGCCACTTCAACAGGCAAGAAACGACAGTATTTATTCAACAAACGACTGATCTCATCCTTCTCTAAAAAGATAGTATTTTCATCGTCGATGTGTAATACGATATCTGTACCTCTATCTTCTTTCTCAATTTTCTCAATGGTGTATTCGGGGCTACCATCACAGCTCCATTTAACTGCCTGTGCATCATCTTTAAATGACTTTGTGATGATGTCCACACGTTTAGCAACCATGAAAGAACTGTAGAAACCCAATCCGAAATGACCAATAATGGCGTTGGCATCCTTCTTATATTTATCCAAAAAATCATTGGCGCCAGAAAATGCCAGCTGGTTAATGTACTTATCAATTTCCTCAGAAGTCATTCCCACACCACGATCTGAAATAGTGAGCGTTTTCTTTTTCTCATCGAGCTTAACTTGAATTGTCAAATCGCCCATTACACCCTTAAACTCACCTACACTAGAGAGGGTTTTTAACTTTTGAGTAGCATCAACAGCGTTAGAAATTAACTCACGTAAAAAAATCTCATGATCAGAGTAGAGATATTTTTTAATGATGGGAAAAATATTCTCCGTACTTACACCAATATTACCCTTTTGCATAATCCTTGTATTTAAAATATATTATCAATTACATAATTCTATCGGCCAAAAATAAGTCAAAGCTTATGCCAAATGAAAGATAATGACAAAAGGACAGGACGGCAGCTATTCTGTCAGCAAATTATTTCACAGTCATATTAGAAAGTGCAAACGAATCTACCCGTGCGTGATTTTTAAAACATAAGGGTAAATATAGCAAGCCATGCAGAAGCCAAATACAGCTTCCAAAAATGCAAATAGAGTTAAAACTGCTGCCGTAATTATTGCAGCTATTGGAAGCTGGAGAAGTGCAAAAAGAAACACCAAAGCACAAAAAACCATTCCGATGCGAGCGGCAAAGATCTTTGGTCCTGCATTGATC
>CAZJDS010000120.1:3954-6602 GCA_964544795.1 uncultured Alkaliflexus sp.
GGTTAGCTGATCACTTATTCCCGTTCTGGAGATGGAACGTTTTAACCAGCCAACCTCCTAAAAGTGCAATTGGACTATAAGCACCTCGGCCAAAACCTCTAAGTGCAAAATCAATCCCCAAAAGCAGAACCCACCAAAAAGAGAGCGTATAAAAGTAGATCAGCAATACCAATAAGCTAAGTGCAGCATTCATTCTGGATTTGCGTTCATCGATCATCAACGATGATATAGGACAAAAATTTTTAAGCATCATGATATGTTTTATGTTTGAAATCGAATAGATAACAAAACAAATCGGCCATTGTTTCTAATAAAATGTTAATGGGAATTATTGTCTTAATCCTAATAGTGGTTTTTATTTTATAAAATGGTTGAAATTGGAAGTGTTTAACCTAAGATTGATGAAGCAAGTATATTACTGATGATCGTGAGCTGAATTCAAAAAAGAGACTTTGTTAAAGTTTGTTGTATTCAAACCAAAGAACTCTTTATCCATTAAAACATCCAACTATTCTACTCATTTTTGTATTTTTGAAACCTATGATCTTCTTTTATAAAGAAGAAGGATAAAACTTGGTCCAATTTTATATCACAACTTATTTCAAGTAAAAATTTAAACACTCATACCTAATGAAATACATTGTTTTAATTTTAGCACTCATCCTGCAAACCCTACTTCTAAACGCACAAGAGAAAGAGGTAACTCTGGAAGATTTTTCAATAAACCATACCTTTGCGCCTAAAAGAATTTCAGGATTACTATCCATGCAAGATGGCACCCATTACACAGTTTTGGAGGAAAGTGGCACTAAAATAGTGAAGTACTCTTATGCAACAGGAAAAGAGACCACCATTATAGCTGAGATCCCTAAATTAAAAGAGACGCCCATTCAATCCATTCTCGACTATCAATTCAGTGAAGATGAAACCAAGTTGTTGGTTTATGCCCAACGAGAGAACATTTATCGTCGATCATTTGTAGCTAATTATTACGTAATAGATATAAAACGACGCGAAATCGAACCGCTCTCAGAAAACGGCAAAGAGCAAGTGGCTACTTTTTCTCCCGATGGCTATAAAGTGGCTTATGTGAAAAAAAACAATGTTTACATTAAGAATTTACGCTTTGGAACCACCACTCAAATTACCGAAGATGGAGAATTTAATAAAATCATCAATGGAATTCCTGATTGGGTATATGAAGAGGAATTTAGCTACAACAGAGCTTTCGACTGGTCGCCCAACAGTGAAGAGTTGGCCTATGTAAAATTTGATGAATCAGAAGTTAAGGAATTCTCTTTCCCTGTCTATAAAGCATCTTTTCCTTCGCACGACGAAAATGAACTCTATCCAGGAGAGTATTCATTCAAATATCCAAAAGCAGGGTCGAAAAACTCTAAAGTAAGTGTTCACGTCTATCATCTAAGAAACCGCACCACTAAAATGATGGATTTAGGCGAAGAAACAGACCTCTATATTCCACGTATAAAATGGACCACACAACCAGATCAATTGGCCATCATTCGGTTGAATAGATTACAAAATCAGCTGGATCTGATAATTGCTAACCCTTCGTCTCAAGTTACCAGAGTAATATTTACCGACAGAAACAATCGATACATCAGCGAAGAAATCTTAGATAACATCTATTTCTTAGATGATGGAGAACACTTTGTATATGTAGGCGAGTTAGATGGTTTCAACCATATTCATCTTTATACTATGGCAGGGAAAAAGGTGAAACAGATTACTTCTGGAAAATGGGATGTAACCAAATATTATGGATACAATGAAAAACTAAGTCAATTCTATTTTCAAGCGGCAGCTAAAAGCCCCATGCAACGTGAAATTTACTCCATACGAAAAGATGGTAGTAAAATGACACGCCTCACCCCTACCGATGGTTTTAACGAAGCATGGTTTAGTGACAACATGAGCTATTTTATTCATGAATTCAGCAATACCACTATCCCTCCTGTTTTTTCGGTCTGGAACAATGCAGGAAAACAGATTCGAACCATAGAAGAAAATAGAGCTCTCAAAGAAAAAGTAAAAGATTATCAACTTCCACAAAAAGAGTTTTTCTCATTTACGGATGATAGGGGAACGCAATTGAACGGATGGATGATGAAGCCCACAGATTTTAATACTTCAAAAAAGTATCCGTTATTAATGACTCAATACAGCGGCCCCAATTCTCAAGAAGTTTTAGACAAATGGGGAATGGACTGGTCCATCTTCTTAGCTTCCAAAGGATATATTGTGGCTTGTGTGGACGGCCGAGGAACGGGTGCACGTGGGGAAGATTTTACCAAACAGGTTTATATGCAGCTGGGTGAATTAGAGTCTGATGACCAAGTGTCTGCAGCGCAATATTTAGGAGCTCTCCCGTACGTTAACAAAGAGCACATAGGGATTTGGGGCTGGAGTTTTGGCGGTTATATGACCACAATGGCCATGAGTAAAAGCGATCTGTTTCGTACGGGAATTGCAGTGGCGCCTATTACCGATTGGAAATTCTATGATACCGCCTTCACCGAAAGATTTATGCGAACACCCAAAGAAAACCCCAAAGGATATGCATTAACCTCATCCTTAGAGTTAGCTCCTAATTTGAGCGGACGCCTATTTTTAATTCACAGCACGGC
>CAZJDS010000120.1:6612-7234 GCA_964544795.1 uncultured Alkaliflexus sp.
AGATTGGTGCAAGAAGGAAAACAGTTCGACATGTTCATATATCCCAACCGCAACCACAGCATATTTGGTGGAAATACCAGAAAGCATCTGTTCAATATGATGTTTGAATATTTGGAGAAAAATCTGAAAGAGTGATAATACAATTTTGTTGCTATTAACAATCCATATTTAAATAAATATATCCAATTTCGTTTAGTGATATTCCCTGAAATTTTTATTAATACATTATGGACGAACCATTTAGATATATAACACTGATTACTTATGGCTTAATAGTTACAATCTGGTTGTATATATTTCTTTTCTTTCTAAAAAAACTATATAACAAACAAGATAAACTACTGAGTCTCTTATTGCTTATTTTAATTATTGATGCATTTAGAACAATATTTGAGGGTGTCTATTTTGGTTTAAGACACGCATCCCAAGAAGGATTTTTACCCATAAACATTTTCAACACATTAATAAAGCCCGAATATGTTTTTCTTCCAAAGTTTGTAACGATGGTAACTGGCGTCCTGGTTTTAACTATTGTATTGTACAAATGGTTTCCGACGGAAATAAAACAAAAATTGGCAATAAAAAATCTAATTAACAAAAAGAACTCTACTTTATTAAAGAA
>CAZJDS010000121.1:0-4577 GCA_964544795.1 uncultured Alkaliflexus sp.
GAAGTCGATCGACCTACTTCCCTCTTCTTTCTATGGACAAACGCTCCCCATTACTCAATAGAGCTACAATGTCTAGTTATCCGCCAGGATCCACTTTTAAAGTTTTGATGGCACTTATTGGTTTGCAGGAGAATATTGTGACACCCGAGACACGTTTTACTTGTAATTTAGGTTTCTATGCACGTGGATTGTCGGTGCGATGTCATGCACACAAATCACCTGTAGATTTGGTGCCTTCTATTTCTACTTCCTGTAATGCATATTATTGTAATGTTTTTAGAAATCTCGTAGACCACCCAAAGTATGCGACTCCCCAAAATGCGCTGGATAGGTGGAAATCTTATTTAACAGCTTTTAATTTAGGTAAAAGATTGAATTCTGATCTTACAAGTGAAGGAACTGGCTTTATTCCAGGCAGCGACTATTATGATCGAATATATAAAAACAGATGGGCTGGACTTACTGTTATATCACTGGCAATTGGGCAAGGTGAAATGTTGATTACTCCGCTTCAGATGGCTAATATGACTAGCGCTATTGCCAATCGAGGAAAATATTACACACCTCATCTAATCAAAGAAATTGATTCGGGAGTTATTCCATCTAGGTTTAAGGAAGTTCATAAGACAGGAATTGATTCCATCCACTTTGAAACGGTCATTGAAGGAATGGAAGACGCTGTATGGAGTGATTTTCAGTCCACTGCACGAATTGCGAGGATTCCAGGTGTTTCAATCTGTGGGAAAACAGGAACAGCGCAGAATCCACACGGTAATGATCACAGTATTTTTATTGCATTTGCACCTAAAGAGAATCCTCAAATAGCTATTGCAGTGTTTGTCGAAAATGCAGGATTCGGATCAACTTCTGCAGCTCCTATTGCAAGTTTGGTTGCAGAAATGTATTTAAATAAAGAGATCCATAACTCTCGGAAATGGCTTGAAACAAGGATGATGAATCTAAATTTAATGGACGATGAGAACACCCAGTAAAAGAGGCGGTAAAAATATTGATTGGTTTACCATTGTCATATATTCTTTGCTGGTGGGTTTTGGATGGCTAAACATATATGCTGCCAATACTGAGCCAGATACTCCTTTTGTTCTTGATTCAAGCAAAGAATACACCAAACAGCTTGTTTGGATAGGAATTTCTTTCTTAACCATTGGGGTTGTGCTTATTATAGACAGCAAGTTTTACGTTGAGTTTGCTTATATCTTTTATGTTGTCAGTGTTTTTTTACTCATTATAGTAATTTTTGTTGGGGTAGAGGTCAATGCTGCACGTTCTTGGTTCCAGATTGGCTCCATGAGATTTCAACCAATGGAGTTGGCTAAAGTTTCTACAGCTTTGGCTATTGCACGTGTGATGAGCCGATTTCAGTTCTCGTTACATAAAAGATCTGATCTTTTTCAGCTAATAGCTATTTGGTCTATGCCTATGATCATAATAGTTCTACAGAACGACACAGGTTCGGCTTTGATATTTTTAGCATTTTTGATTGTCTTTTTTAGAGAAGGAATGTCGCCTTATATAATTTTATTTGGTCTCATTGCTATTGCGGTATTTATTGCAACCATGCTGATTAGCAACGAGCTTATACTGGCAATTTTATTTGTTAGCATGTTGCTTCATTTGATTTTTAAAAGAGTAAGGAAGGAGACCCTCATCACCCTTTTGGTGACAGCAGTTGTTTTTGCGATTACAGAATTGATCTTTCGGGCTAATTCAGAAGAGGGAAATCTCTTTCTTTCACTTCTGATTGGTGTGATCTTTGGTACTCTCTATTTGGCTTTTGTGGCTTTAAGTCGGCGGATAAAGTTTGTATTTATATCGCTTGTTTTACTCTGGGGTTCTATTGGTTTTGCCTATTCAACCGATCATATATTCGAAAAAGTACTGTCTGATTATCAGCGTTCGCGTATATTGGTTATGCTGGGTTTGAAAGACGATCCCTTGGGTGCTGGATACAATGTAAATCAATCGAAAATTGCCATAGGGTCGGGAGGCTTCTCTGGTAAAGGCTTTTTGCAAGGAACTCAAACCAAATTTAATTTTGTTCCTGAGCAGAGCACTGATTTTATCTTTTGTACAGTGGGCGAGGAGTGGGGTTTCTTAGGATCATCGACTGTTATTGTTCTGTTCACCATATTGCTTATACGCATTATTGTATTGGCTGAGCAGCAACACTCGGCTTTTAGTCGAATTTATGGGTATGGTGTAGCTTCAGTCTTCTTCTTGCATATGGTCATTAACATCGGGATGACCATTGGATTGGCTCCTGTTATCGGAATTCCGTTGCCATTTTTTAGTTATGGTGGTTCTTCCCTTTGGGGATTCAGCATACTATTATTTATTTTCTTGAAGTTGGATACCAATCGCACACAGTTGATTCGTTAAGACTTCTTTATTGAATTATCTCTTAGTTTCTTCTCTCATTTAAATAATCAGCCAACATCGTTTGAAAAGTGATTATTCGCTTTTAAGTAGAAAAAGCCAACACGATAGGTTGTATAGAACCTATTATTTTGTATGTTTGTTAATTTGAGGTAGGAAGCCCTAGTAAATATCTTTCTATTTGGTTTTCGATTAAAATAATTGCCAAATATTTTTTCTCTGTATAAATGTTTAGGCATCAATGTACAGTTCCTTTGAGTTATCCATCAGCTTGTTGACTCAATTGAAGAGAAAGCAGTTCGTGCCAAATCTTTTTAGAGAATTGGAATAAATCATCAGACAACAGAATAAAAACAATTAACAATTTAATATTTAGAGTATAACGTTTATGAAATATCAAGTCTACACCGCTCGAAATTATAAGAATATTGCACAAATTAACAAAGTTGATGCCGACGATCTTCATAGCATTGATGTTGTGGCTCATGTGCTGCCTTTCAGAACTAATAACTACGTTGTAGATGAATTGATTGATTGGGATAACTACAAAACCGATCCTATGTTCATTTTGAATTTCCCTCAAAAGAAAATGCTTCGTACAGAACACTTTAATCAAATAGCTCAGTTGATGGAAGAGAAAGTCGAGTCATCGGTCATACGCGAAGCTGCAAATAAAATAAGAGATCAGTTAAATCCACATCCTGCAGGACAAGCACACAACCTACCTGTTTTTGATGGAGAGAAATTGATGGGCGCACAGCATAAGTATAATGAAACAATGCTCTTTTTCCCTTCTCAGGGTCAAACTTGTCATGCTTATTGTACTTTCTGTTTCAGGTGGCCACAGTTTACGGGAATGGATGATCTTAAGTTTGCAATGAACGAAGTGGATTCTATAATTGGTTATTTAAAGGAACATCCAGAAGTTACCGATTTACTAATAACTGGTGGCGATCCTATGATTATGCGCGCTAATGTGTTGGACGCATATATCAGCCGAATCTTGGATGCCAACATCACCACTTTGGAGACCATTCGTATCGGATCAAAGTCTCTTTCATTTTGGCCCTACCGCTATCTCACAGATCCTGATGCAGAAGAGGTCTTAAAGGTTTTTGAAAAAATTACTGCTGCGGGTAAGACTCTTAGTTTTATGGCACACTTCAATCACCCACAGGAGCTTACTACTACTGCTATGAATCAGGCTGTGGAACGTATTCTACAGACAGGTGCTCAAATTCGAACTCAGTCACCTCTACTCAATCATATTAATGCGAGTGCAAAAGTGTGGGAGGTGATGTGGAAAAAGCAAGTAAAATTGGGGATGATTCCTTATTATATGTTTGTTGCTCGTGATACAGGTGCAAAAGAGTATTTTGGTGTTCCTTTGGTGCGTGCATCCGATATCTTCAAAAGAGCATACACGAAAGTGAGTGGTATTGCTCGTACAGTTAGAGGACCCAGCATGTCCTGTAATGCAGGTAAAATTCGAGTTGTAGGAGTTTCTGAAGTGAAAGGGGAGAAAATATTTGTACTTGAATTTATTCAAGGACGTAATAAGCAATGGGTGCATGAGCCTTTCTTTGCGAAATATGATCCTACAGCCATGTGGATTGATGATTTAGAGCCTGCGTTTGGAAGTAAAGAGTTCTTTTTTGATGAAGAATTAGCCCAAATGATGCTTGAATAGTACTTTTTATAATTAGTACTGATGTTGCCTCAACTTCTCTTGAATTAAAAGAGAGTGAAGTTTTTTTATTTTTGAATTTGACGATTTTTGACAATATCGCACAAAGATAAGAACCCAGCGTGGGGTTAGGCGACTAAGTCGCAGACCATAGCCGAGCGCGGGAACCTTTCTCATGGCTTGTTTCATGTGCCCTAATCTCTACCCACCTAATAAACTATCCCCCTTATGTATTGATGATTCTTTTGGATTTGAAATATAATGGTAATTTTACCTTCTTATTAATTAGCATTTCATTGCTAATGAACAGCGCAATTTCATGAACAAAAGGAAAGTTTTACAACTTCTACTAAAAATCATACTGAGCTCAGCCGCTCTGTTTTACGTATTTTCTAAAATTGATTTAAAAGAGGTAGGATCTACCATTAAAGAAACAGAAATCATTTGGGTTGTTCTGGCTTTTTTGATTTTTTCGGTTTCTCAGATAGTGGCT
>CAZJDS010000121.1:4587-7197 GCA_964544795.1 uncultured Alkaliflexus sp.
CTTCGCAAAGGTTATTGGTGCTATTTAAGTTGCTTGGGAGTAAAATCACCTTTCTTCAGAATATAAAGCTTTATTGGCTGGGTCTTTTTTACAATCTATTTCTTCCAGGTGGAGTGGGAGGGGATGGGTTCAAAATCTATCTGATTCATAAATATGAGAAGGTAAAGTTGAAGAAGATAATAGGCGCTATTTTATCCGATAGAGTGAGTGGTTTGACAATTATTGTGATGATGCTCCTTTTGCTGCTCTCTAATATACCGTTGAATTTTCCTTTTATTGAATTGAGCTGGACGTTAATCCCTTGGGTAGCATTGGGCTATTTTCTGTTTCTTCATCTCTTTTTCCGCAATTTACAAAAAGGATTTGCTCCTACATTGGCCTGGGCATTATTGGCACAAACGCTTCAGATGATAGCAGCGATTCTTATTTTACGATCACTTGATGCGAGTACCCTTGATCATTTGGAGAATTACATTTTCCTCTTTTTTCTATCTGCTATTGCTGGTTCTATCCCCATTACATTGGGGGGAATTGGTGCCAGAGAGCTGGTTTTTATTGAAGGAGCTGGCTATTTGGGGATTGACACCAATATTGCGGTTGCTTTAAGCCTTTTGTTTTATATTATCTCGGCAATTTCTGCGTTACCAGGAATAATTTACACCATAAATCCCTCCACTATTATACCAGTAAATGAAGTGGAACCTATTTTTGTAGACGAGCAATAGTTAGGTTGAGATATGCTGGGTATGAAAGTGATTTGTTTATTAGAAATCTTCGTTTAAATCCAAAATTTGTAAGCACTTTTGAATCTGACTATAATTGAATCCACGACTAGTGGCAAATCGAATGAGAGCTGCTTTGCGCTTATGTGGATTCTCTTCTTTTATTTGCCTCTTTTTCTCTTTTAAAAGCTGTAGCAGCGTAGTTTGCAGCTCTTCTTCGTCCAGTTCAGTAAGTGCATCCTCGATAATCTCTTGTGAAATTAGTTTTTGACGCATTGCCCAAACAATTTTTTGTTCGCCCCAACGATTAAACTTTGCTTTGTCTCGTACAAAGAAGCGTGCATAGCGGGTATCATCAATAAATTTTTCATCTTTTAACTGGCTGATAACTTTAGTAATAATCTCATCAGGAACTTCCCAGTTTTTAAGTTTTTTGATCATATCCCCTGAACAGTATTCACGTCGGGCACAAAGAGCTGTGGTTTTATTATATGCAGTTTTAAAATCCATTAACGTACCACGATGGTTTTTATATTTACGAATTCTCTTAAGCCGTAGAGAGATAATTCTCTGCCGTAGCCACTCTCTTTAATTCCGCCAAAAGGCAGACGTGGATCGGAACGAACAAAATCGTTAACAAAACAAGTTCCAGCTTCCAGTTCAAATTCTGCAATCTGTTGGCCTCGTTCCACATCGGTAGTATAAATAGTTGCACCCAAGCCAAAAGTGGTGTCATTGGCAATATGGATGGCTTCTGCAGTGTTTTTGGCTCTAATGAGTGCTGCCACTGGACCAAAAAGCTCTTCATTCCAGGCAGGAGCTCCCCGTTGAACACCACCTAAAACAGTAGGCATATAATAATTTCCTCCAAGATGAGCCTCTCCACCTCCCAGTAGTAATTCACTTCCTTTTTCTATGCTGTTGTTTACCTGAGCTTCTAAGTCTAATCTTAAGTTAACTCGAGCCAGAGGACCTATTTGGGTTTTTTCATCCATGGGATCTCCAATGATTACTTTTTTAAAACCTTCCACCACCAAATGCTGGAACTCTTCATATACTGGAGTTTCTACAATAAATCGTTTGGGCGAGAGACAGCTTTGACCTGCATTTGCCAATCGTGCTTTGACACATGCTTCAGCGGCATGGATTAAATCTGCATCCGCTAAAATAATAGCGGGATCGCTACCTCCAAGTTCTAAAACACTTTTTTTTATGCTTTTTCCAGCTAAAGTTCCCACTGAGCGACCAGCTGGCGTACTGCCTGTGAAGGTGACTGCCTGCACTCTTCGGTCGGAAATAACACCACCAATGCGACTACTGGTAAGAATAAGGGACTGAAACACTTTGGTTGGGAATCCTGCTTCTTTCATCAATTGTTCAATGGCCACCGAGCAGCCTGGAACATTGGAAGCATGTTTTAATACCACGCTATTGCCTGCCAACAAAGCTGGAATGGAAAATCGAAGAACCTGCCAAAATGGATAATTCCATGGCATAATGGCCAATACTACTCCCAGGGGCTGGAAGGTGACATAAGACTTTTTAAATTCTGTTTTAACATTTTGGGATTCCAAGAAAGAGGCTGCATTTTCGGCATAGTAATGACATAGGCTTGCACATTTCTCTATCTCTGCTCTCGATTGTTGTATGGGCTTTCCCATCTCAAGTGAGATGGTTGTGGCCAGTTTCTCATTTTGAGTTACTAAGAGTTCTCCAAGTCGTTGTACAAAATTCTGTCGTTTGCTTATAGGTTCTTTTCGCCATAAGTGAAAAGCTGTCATACTATCGTCAAGAACTGCATCCACTTGGCTCATCTGCATCTCCTCAAACTCTCTGATCAACTCTCCTGTGGCTGGATTTATGGATTTAATAAACATGGCACCAATTT
>CAZJDS010000122.1:0-7189 GCA_964544795.1 uncultured Alkaliflexus sp.
ATGAAAAAGATAACAGATATTTTAGGTTTAAAAGAAAAAGAATCAGCAGCTATTTCAGAAAAGTTGAATAAGTTGCTTTCAGATTACAACATATATTATCAAAACTTAAGAGCATTTCATTGGCTTATTCAAGGAGAGAAGTTTTTTGTTCTACATGAAAAATTTGAAGAGTTATACAATGACGCTTTTGTGAAGATAGACGAAATTGCTGAGCGCATTTTAACTATTGGTGGTAAACCTCTTCATACTTATGAAGAGTATATAAAAAACAGCTCTATAAAAGTTGAAAAAGACAAGACAGATGCAGCTTCAACTGTATCCGCAACATTAGACAATTTGAGCAAATTGATAGCCGTTGAACGCGAAATCTTAGCATTGGCAGGAGATGCTGATGACGAAGGTACAGCTGCAATGATGGGCGATTATATTTCTCAGCAAGAAAAAGTTGTTTGGTTACTCAGCGCATTCATGAAGTAATAGAAATATTTTATAGAAAAAGAGCTAAATCCTTTATCGGACTTAGCTCTTTTTTATTGGATAAAATCAAAAAGAAAGACCAAGTTCTCTATTTTTTACTATAATCTAAACTTCATAAGAGCTTAAATATCTCTCTCCTGTATCGGGCAATAAAACCACAATCAATTTTCCTTTATTTTCGGGTCGTTTGGCAATTTCAACTGCGGCCCATAGAGCAGCTCCTGAAGAATAGCCCACCAAAAGACCTTCCTGACTGGCAGCATCATTGGTATAACGAATGGCATCTTCATTTTCCACAAGAACTACTTCATCGACTACACTCATATCAAGGATATCGGGAATGAACCCTGCGCCAATCCCTTGAATTTTATGCGGCCCAGGCTGTCCTCCAGACATTACGGGCGAAGCTGTTGGCTCCAGAGCTACAATCTTAACATTGGGGTTTTTCTCTTTCAAAAAACGACCAACACCCGTAATAGTTCCACCAGTACCAACACCCGCCACAAATATATCTACTTTTCCATCGGTATCATCCCAGATTTCTTGCCCAGTGGTAAGATAGTGCGATTCGGAGTTAGCTTCATTCTTAAACTGATAGGGCACAAATGATTTAGGATGAGTGGCAGCAATTTCCAAAGCTTTTGCGATGGAAGCTTTCATCCCTCCAGAAGCAGGTGTCAAGACCAATTCTGCGCCGTACTTTTTCAAAAGTTTTCGTCGCTCAATAGACATGCTTTCTGGCATGGTAAGAATAATTCTATACCCTCTAACCGCTGCTGCCAGAGCAAGACCTACGCCCATATTTCCGCTGGTAGGTTCTACAATAACGGTCTCTGCATCCAGCTTTCCAGCTTTTTCTGCAGCCACAATCATAGCATAAGCTGGCCTGTCTTTAACAGATCCAGCAGGATTTTGTGACTCCAGTTTAGCTACGACCTGCGCACCATCAGCAGAAGCCAAACGATTAATTTGAACCAAAGGTGTTTTTCCTATTAACTCTGTAATGTTTTTTGCTATTTTACTCATCTTGTAAGATTTAAAAATTAAAAAAGATTCTCTGTTTTATATATGATACAACAACTCTGAGTTGCTGCGATAATTCTCAGCCAAACTCTCTAAAGTAATTTTAGAAGTTGCTTCATGAATTCTATGCACCGATTCTATTAAAAAAAATGAGACCGCTTTTTCTCCTTCTGTTTGAGTGGAGTGTTGAATTTCTGGATTTTCCCAATCTGAGTCTAATGCACAGAAAACGTCCAATAAAACAATCTCCTTCAAAGAGGTAAACAAACGATAACCTCCTCCAGCTCCACGTTTAACATCCACTAAACCCGCCTTCCGTAGATCTGAAGCCACAGCTTCCAAGTATTTATGTGGCAAATTATTCCGTTCGGCTATTTCCAAGACGGTTGAATACTCAGGCCACCTTAGCCCTAAATTTAACAAAAACTCTAAACCGTACTGTATGCGCTTGGATATCTTCATCCTTTCTACAATTTGTTTGTTATCCGTTCAAAAAAGATATTACCTATAATTTATGTATGTCTTGTGCAAATATACAAGTAAATATCTTATATAAACAAGCATGTAAAGATATTTTAATTCCTACTATTATAGTATGACATCATAAAATAGAAGATGTATAAAACTACTACGGATATTTATAAAAAAGGATAATAGGGGTATTGACAAAAGACAATCTCTTTTCTTCAATTGTTTTGAGATAAAAGGAGTGATCTCAGAAGGCTTCTTTTAACGAAAGAGAAATTCCATAAAATCCTCCAGAGGTCATAGCGGCATCCAATCTTACATTTAAAGATTCCTTTGGGAAAATACGAAGTCGCAAACCTCCGCCCCCAGAAATAATAGGAGACCCGCTATCGGAGAGAAAATAAGAGCCTGCCCCACCCGATTCAACAAATAAAACAGTTCCAATTCGCCACCATAAATGCGAGCGAAATTCGCTGCGAACAAGCCACACGCTTTTATCAACTATCCGTCGAGAGTGATCCAATCCACGCAATCGATACTTCCCTCCTACTTCAGGCAGTAGGTAATAGGGCACATCACCAGTGGAAACCTCCATCAGACCTTGAAAAGCTAAAACATTCTGTGAAACAGGTAAAAAAAGACGCAGATCGGTAATAAAATTAGAAAATCCTTCCCCACTATTCCACTGTTTGAAATAATATTTATAAGAAGATTTAACATAAACCCCACAATGGGGAAAAAGATGATTGTCGCGACTATCTATCATAACAACAGGACCTAAACCGAATGAGTCGCCGCCATTAACCCCAGTTATGTCATCACTTGGCTGGAACTCCCATTGACTATTGGTCCAATGACCTGCCAAAGCATCCATACCTAAAAACCAATTTCCACTTATGAGTTTGTAAAGTTCAAAGCTTCCTTTAAAGCGTCTTGAAATAACACGCCAAGCATTATAAATGTCAGGGCTGGAGTAAATACCCCAAAACCGATCGTTAATTTTTAAATACTCCATTTTTGACGAAAGTCGCCAGCCATTTGAGAAAAACAGGTCTCCATCGACTCGAATTTCACTCATTGATTTGGTAGAAACTTGAGCAAGTAATCCCAACGTATTTAACCTTCTCTCCGCATCTTTGCTGTGCCATCCTAATATTGGCATAACCCCCAACTCCAGACCTGTTCTCCTCGAAAAGCCTGCCGTTGGATAAACAGCCACAAAATAGCCTGGACGTTCGTAAGTCATTTTATTTAAAACAGACTCTCCAAAATTAGCCAACCGATGTGTCAAAGTATTATCATCATCTTCAGATCTTTGAGCACTCAAAACTCCCCCCTGAGAGGTAGATAAAATAAAAATAATAAACAGCACTTTAAAACATTTCATCTCAATTGGGTATTAAGAACTCAAATTAACAAAAAAAGATGCAACAATAACTCCTTGAAATGCGTTAACGTTCCAAAACCAAAGGTGTTTTATCAAAAAATATCTGACAATCCGCAAAAAAGAAAAAATGATTTATCACTTAAGAGCTCTCAGCAATGAGTCTGATGATTTTGTATTAGACATTGCCATTGATAGCCAATTAACTTTTATGGAGTTACACGATTTCATTCAAGAAAAGCTGGATTATGACCCTTCACATATGGCGTCATTTTTCACTACGGATGAAGATTGGAACAAAGAACATGAAATTACCCTTATGGATATGGGCGAGGGGAATAACTGCACTTTCTGCATGGAAAACACCCATCTCTCAGATCTTTTAACGAAACAAAAACAACGCATTCTTTATGCATTCGATCTCTTTTCTGAAAGAGTGCTATTTATGGAACTTGCACAAATTGATAAGGGCAAACTGCAATTTCCTGTCTGTACAAAACTGTTAGGTACTCCGCCTGCTCAGTTTTTAGAATCAGATTTATCTTTAGATGCTCAGGAGATAGACAATGGTTTGCTGTATGATGATGAAATGGATGATCTGTTTAACGACCACGAAGATCTGGACAACTACAGCGACGAGGAGTACGACGACAACAATCTTTATTAAAAGATGAAATGGTAAAACGAGATAACATTTCTTATCTTCCTCCCTAAATAAATTATAAAACCTAAAAATAATTATCAAAGGAATGAACAACCATACAATGGTAGTAATAACTGGCCCTACTGGGGTTGGAAAAACTGGCGTTGGCATCCACCTTTCTCAACTTTACAACAGTCCAATTATTTCAGCAGACTCACGTCAAATCTATAAGGAAATCCCAATAGGTACAGCTGCTCCTACTGTGAAAGAACAAAAACAAGCTGTACACTTCTTAGTAGGAACTAAGTCGGTTACCGATTATTACAGTGCCTTTGAATTTGAACAAGAAGCTTTGGAGTTAGCCCAAAAAAGTTTCAAAAATAACTCGACGGTTTTCATGATAGGAGGATCCATGATGTATATAGATTCTTTTTGTAATGGAATTGACGAACTCCCAACAATAGATCCTGAACTTCGTAAGGATTTGATGATTCAATATGAAAACAAAGGCCTGCAATACATTCAGCGTCAACTAAAAGTGTTGGATCCTAATTTTTATGATCTGGTAGATTTAAAAAACCCTAAAAGGATTATTCATGCTCTTGAAATTTGTCTAATGACGGGAAAGCCCTATTCACAACTACGAACACAACCCAAAGCAAAAAGACCGTTTAAGATCATCAAAATAGGACTGAACATGGATCGTCAGGAGCTCTATCAACGTATCAATCAACGCGTAGAGTTGATGTTTGATCAAGGCTTATTAGAAGAGGCGCGTTCACTCATTCCATTTCGACATCACAACGCTCTCAACACTGTGGGCTTTAAAGAGCTCTTTGCATATTTTGACGGAGAGCATGACTTGGAAAAGGCCAAAGAACTAATCCAAAGGAATTCACGTCACTATGCAAAAAAACAACTCTCCTGGTTCAATCGTGATAAAAACATGACGTGGTTTCATCCCAAGGAGACAAGAGAGATGGCTCAGTTTATTGAAGAAAAAACAGCCAATCAAACGAAATGAAAAAATCTTTTTATAGTCTATATGATTTTGTATATTTGTACATAGTGAAAGGCTGGATGCGCAACGATCATTAACGCCTCACGGTTTACAAACTTAATCAGCACCAGCCTTTCTTTTACTTTACTTTCTCTATGAGCAACCAACCCATTTTAGAATATAAAGGGCCTTTTAACATTAGGGTTTATGGCATCTGCATTAAAGATAAACATCTGTTATTGTGTGATGAATTCTTTATGGGAAAAGTGATGACCAAATTTCCTGGAGGGGGATTGGAGTATGGTGAAGGAACTATAGATTGTCTCAAAAGAGAGTTCAAAGAGGAGTTTGATTTAGAAATAGAAGTAAATAACCACTTTTACACCACCGACTATTTCCAAAAAGCGCAATATTTTGAAAATACTCAACTCATAAGTATCTACTACCAAATTAATATTTTAAACCCAAAAAACATACCTGTAAGCATGCATCCAATAGCTGCGGATAAACTTTCTCCTCAAAATCTAAGATTCTCCCTCTTGAGGCAGATAGCCCAAAAAGACTTAACTTTCCCTATCGATCAGAAAGTTATAACAATGTTGAAGAAGTTGGCCTAATTTCAGCCACAAAAGGTAAAGAAGAGGGCATAAATACCGACATTTCAAAAGATCCGTAGAGATCAACAATTCCAAACCCTGTATCTTCCAATATCTGGGTAAGTAACTCACGTCTCAAAGGCTGCAGAACAACACTGCTTTTGATCGTTTTACCACTCTCTTTCACTGTAAGTAGGGTCTTGAAGTTAATTAATTCATCCTGCTCACGCAACTGATATTCACGATCAAAGCGTATCTGATCATTCTCAATAGACGGCAAACCCTGAAGATCATTATCCAACACATTATCGTAGTTGATCATTTGCAGTAAAACAACTCCCGAAGGTTTTAAAATTTCGTGACACTGCCGAAAGAACTTCCGAACTTCTCCAGGTTTTAATAGATGAACCAAAGTATTTCCAAAACAGACGATTCCATCTAAAGAAGCGGGTGCAAAATGATCTTTTAACTTTAACATATCAGATTGCATAAAACGAACATTTGACAAATTTTTCGCCTTGCCACGTGCAACATCCAACATTTGCACATCCAAATCCAATCCAGTTACATTTGCTCCTTCATTAGCTAACTGAATGGACAGATTACCTGTTCCACATCCTACATCTAAAAGCTCTTTCCCTCCCAATCCCTCCATTTTCGTTTGCACGAAACTTATCTGAAGAGGCGATACTGGAAAGATATAATCGTACCAAGTGGCAATACTCTCGTAAAAACTCATTATTTATCTTTTATTTTAGCGCTTATCTGATAGTTGTTTCTGTCGGGTCGAATTCTTGAAACCAACTCAGCAATAAAACCTGTCATGAAGAGTTGCGTTCCTAAAATCATAGCAACCAAACTTATATAAAAATAAGGACTACTCGTAACTAATGGAGCTACAATACCCATTCCTACAAAGTAGAGTTTACGTAATCCTAACCAAAGAGCTGCAAAAAAACCCACAACAAACATTAAAGTTCCCAAGGCACCAAAAAGATGCATAGGCCTGTGACCAAACTTAGATATAAACATTACAGAAAGTAGATCAAGATAGCCTTTAATAAATCTTTCCATTCCAAACTTTGTGACGCCGAATTGTCGCTCTTGATGTTGCACCACTTTTTCACCTATTTTATTAAACCCAGCACGCTTAGCCAAAATAGGAATATATCGATGCATCTCACCATATACTTCAATGTTTTTTATCACTTCGTTTCTGTAAGCTTTTAACCCGCAATTGAAATCGTGTAATTTAATACCTGAAACCAAACGTGCCGTCCGATTGAATAGTTTGCTGGGAATGGTTTTCCCAAGAGGATCATACCGTTTTCTCTTCCAACCACTGACCATATCCAAACCTTCTTCTAAAATCATGCGCATTAGCTCAGGAATCTCCTCTGGGCTGTCTTGAAGGTCGGCATCCATAGTTACCACAATGTCTCCCTTTGCCTCTTCAAACCCACAATGCAGCGCTGCCGACTTCCCATAATTGCGTCGGAATTTAATAGCAACTATCTCAGGGTGTTTCGATGACAGCTTTTGAATTACATCCCACGAAGCGTCATCACTCCCATCATCCACAAAAATAATTTCAAACT
>CAZJDS010000123.1:0-7175 GCA_964544795.1 uncultured Alkaliflexus sp.
CGATATAAACGCGCTATGAACTGAGTTATAACTTTCTCCCTGCAAATGGTGAGCTGCACCCATCTCTCTAAGCTTTTCGGGGTCTAAACTGCGAGGAGATTTGGCACAAGTGAAATAATAAATGGCTTCCGTAGGTAAAAGAGATAAAATCTTATTCACATCTTTATCCTCAGCCATGCCTATGACTATATGTAATTTTTCATATTTCTCTCGCAACAATTGCGCAACAACCCTACGCACTCCGTCAGCATTATGACCTGTGTCACAAATGATTGTGGGTTTTTGCCCCAAAAGCTGCCAGCGACCCAGAAGGTTTGTATTTTGAATTACTTTTTCCAATCCATTTTTAATTTGATCCAAAGAAATTTTAAATCCTTGCAAAACAAGAAGTTTGACTGAAGTTAATACAGTCAAAATATTCTCTTCTTGATAACTTCCCAGCAGAGGAAATTTTAGATCTGATAAAATTAACTCCTCGCCACTCCAAATATCTACGCTGCGAAAGCTATTTACAATCTCATTTATAACCACACGAAACTCTTCATAAGAAGAATGAATTGTGGTTTGATTATTTTCTGCAATGGACGCAAAAATGGGTTGAAGTTCCCTTTGCCTTCGCCCGATAACTACTGGGATGTTTGGCTTTATAATACCTGCTTTCTCTTTTGCTATGGCACCCAGAGTGTTTCCCAATATAGAAACATGATCCATCCCTATATTGGTTATCACACTTAACAACGGAGTTATAATATTAGTAGAATCCAATCTACCGCCCAACCCTACTTCAATCACTGCGATATCCACCTTCTCTTTTGCAAAATAATCAAATGCCATCGCCACAGTCATCTCAAAAAAAGAGGGCTTCATCTCCTTTAAAAGATCAGTATGATCATTCACAAAGTCTATCACCTTTGCTTCTGAGATCATCACCCCATTTACTTTAATACGCTCCCTAAAATCACGTAAATGCGGAGAAGTGTATAAACCCGTTTTATATCCTGCCTCCTGTAAAATAGATGCCAGCATATGAGAAACAGATCCTTTTCCGTTGGTACCCGCAATATGAATACTCTTAAACTTACGATGTGGAAAGCCAAAATATTGATCTAATCGATGACTGTTCTCTAAATTGTTTTTATAAGCAGCTACTCCAGTACGTTGAAACATGGGCAATTGATCAAATAAAAACTGAGTTGCTTCATAATAACTATTCATGACTATAATTTAGACAAAAAAAAAAGATAATATTTCAAACAAACATTGATAAATCACTAATGAAAAGGCGAATTTTAAAACCAATTTTGTTCTTTCCAACTATAAATAAACAATCAAAAGTGAGAAATAAAGAGCTATTTTGGTATATTTAATGAATGAATATTCTACAAACCATTTAAACTTTCAAAATATGTCTGCAAAAAAGAAAAATTCTGCCAAAATATTTATTTTGGACACCAATGTTCTTCTCCACGACCACAAATGTCTCTACAACTTTCAGGAGAACGATGTAATAATTCCCATTGTGGTACTGGAAGAGTTGGATAAATTTAAAAAAGGTAATGAGCAGATCAATTTTCAAGCACGTGAGTTCGTTAGGCAAATGGATCAAATTGCTGGCGAACAACTTTTCACTGAAGGCGTCCCTTTAGGAAAAGACAAGGGAAGATTGTTTATTGCCACAGGTAAGCCTTTCCCATCAGTAATGGAAGACTCATTTTCTGAAAAAACACCAGATCATAGAATTTTAGCTGTCGCATTACACATAAAAGAACAATTTAATGACCGTACCGTAGTCCTTATTACCAAAGATATTAACCTAAGAATGAAGGCTAAGTCTTTAGGCTTAAAATCAGAAGATTACGAAAGTGATAAAGTAAAGAACATTGACATTTTGCACAAGACAGTAGATACGTTGGAGGATTTTGATGCAACCACTATTGAGGAATTTTATCAGACAGGATCCGTTGATCGAGACAATTTTCCATTAAGTGAAAATGAGCTTCCAGCCAATCAGTATCTAATACTTCGTAATGGGGGCCAGAGTGTTTTAGTATGGTATGATGCTGCTAATCAAAGTATCAAGCGTGTAGAAAAGCATCAAGCCTTTGGAATTGAACCCAGAAATGCAGAACAGACTTTTTCATTAAATGCCTTATTGAATCCAGATATCAAGTTGGTTTCGTTAACTGGTAAAGCAGGAACAGGTAAAACTTTATTGGCATTGGCCGCAGCATTACAACAACATAAATTGTATAAACAAATATTACTGGCGCGTCCAATTGTGCCTCTTTCCAACCGAGATTTGGGATTTTTACCTGGAAACGTGAATGAGAAAATTGCTCCCTATATGATGCCACTTTATGACAACTTATCGGTGATTAAGAATAGATTTGCATCACAAAGCCGTGAGCAAGTGATCATTGAAGATATGCAAAAGCGTGATGAACTAACCATAACACCGTTGGCCTACATTCGTGGAAGAAGTTTGTCAGATGTTTATTTTATTATTGACGAAGCACAAAACCTAACTCCGCATGAAGTAAAAACCATCATTACACGTGCAGGTGAAGGAACTAAAATGATCTTTACGGGTGATATTCATCAAATTGACTCTCCTTATCTGGATATGCAGTCCAACGGATTGGCTTATCTCACCGATAAAATGAAGGGACAAAATATTTTTGCACACGTAAATTTGGTGAAAGGTGAAAGAAGTTACTTGGCAGAATTGGCTTCTGACCTGTTGTAGATTGAATCCTATAAAGAAAATGATGCCACTCTGATTAAAACCGGAGTGGCATTATTTATATATTAGAAAAAACAGCTGATTCTGATTAAAATCAATTTTCACACACTTTCTCTGAAGGCCTAAAAACGTAAACAATGCCATAACTGGCACACTCTTCACGCTTCTCCTCAGGAGAAAGCTCTTCATGGGAAGCTTCAATCTCGTTCCAAACTTCAGTAATTAGTCGATCGGCCTGAAGTCGATAATCTATTACTCGATCCATTAATTTCTGAGAGGTGGCAAGTAGGTCTTTATGAAGATTATATTGCTCCACAAATTTTTCATACCTAATTCTCACTAAGGCCAAAGAAGGATTATAAATACGTGTAGCTCCTGTTGCCATACGATTCTGCTCACCGTTTATTACAGCTTCTCCCCAGTACAACAGCTGCTGTTCCGTTCCAATTTCAGGAACACTCCGTTCATTTTCTGGTAATCCGTAATAACTACGTACAGAAGGTTTAAACTCCCCACGGATAATGGACAAATTTACTACCTGCAAAAAATGGGATACATATAAACGAGCAGACCTAAAACATTCATTAAGTTCCCTACCAATGCCTGCTTGCCGCTCTCTACTGCTTTGGTACTGGCTTAACATTTGTTGAAAATGTGGATAAAATTGTTTTAGATCTAACAACAATTTTTGCGAAAAAGCTAAGGACGATGGAGTAGTTGACTCACTCCTTTCCAAAGCGCTTTTCAAAGCTCTTAAACGAGCTTGATCGGTATTTGGTAATCGTCGGTATGGCATAAGTAATTATTCAAAATCAGTCAATAAAAACAGAATATTTTCATCAGTTTGTCAAGCATTAACATTTCATCTAAAGATTAAATTGGCATGAGATTAATAATTCTCACAACAATAAATTTCTCATTATTGACAGTAAATAATAGTAAAAGATAGTATCAATTCAAAAACTGCAATGCTCAAAAAATCACTAGGTAGGGTAAAAAGGGTATAAACTCGTTAATATAACTATCTATAAATACGTAGATAATAAAAAAAAGTTGTGAAATACCAAGCTTTTTTCACAACTTTCTATACTTATTAAACCTGCGCTGTTCTCCTTCGGGAAAATTAGTGAACTTTGCAGGGAGTTCTAAAGATAAATCTAAAAGTTCTTTTGTAATAGGATGCTCAAAAACAAGTTGAGATGCACACAAAAAAAGTCCGCGCTGCCTCAAAATAAATCCAGGCTGGCCATATAGTTTATCGCCAAGAATGGGATGTCCTAAACCAGAAAGGTGTTTCCGAATTTGATGTGTACGCCCTGTTTCCAGCTCAATTTTCAACAAACTTAGCACGCCACTCACCAATGAATCGTATTTTTTAATGGATTGAAAATGGGTTACTGCTGATTTCTGATCGATTGGGTCATTAATAGTGCCGTGCATAGGAGTTGCTCCAAGGACTAGAGCAAAATAAAATTTTCTAATTTTACGCTCTGCCATCATTTTGCTCAACTGTAAATGAGTCGAAGCACTCTTTCCGATAATTACAAGACCAGAGGTGTCTGCATCCAATCTGTGAATAGCATGATGCATAGTCAATGCGTCGGGCTGACTTGAGGATTGAAGAATTCCTATCAGAGCATTTTCAAGTGTTTGAAATCGATTTCCACTCACTACAACTCCTGCAGGTTTATTCACAACCGCCAAATAGTCATCTTCAAAAATTACCGGGACATCAAGTTCGAAAACTCGTTCAGGCAGTTGAATCTGACGTTTCCACTCTATTAACTGACCTTCTACCACAAACCGACCATCACTTGCCGTTTTTCCATTGATGAATAATTCGCCTTTAGAAATAGCTTTTTTCACAGAAGATTTAGTAGGTAATCCATCAAAAATTCCACCACAATAATCACAAAACCGAATATTATCAAAATCTTTTTGAGGAACAATATGTTGGAGAATAATGATTTGAGAATTCATTAGTTAAATCTTTTATCTGCAAGTCCAATGCCGTTGATTTTACGGAAGAGATCCAAAGCGTAAACATCGGTCATACCAGAAACAAAATCCAATACTGTTTGAATGCGTAAGGCAGCGGGAGCGGTTTCCTCTACTTTATATTGATGTGGAATAAATGGTAAAAGCAGTCCAGAATATCCATCTTTAGGATTCATCACTGCCCGGGTAAACTCTTTAAGCAACGACCCCAATATTTTAAATCCTGAAATCTCAATTTCAACCACCGATGGATGCCCGTAAATCAATTCAAATCCTGTTTTAGCACATCGACTCATCGCTTCTAAAGCATCTCCTCTCAAGTGTTTAACTAAAGAACCGCTAAATTCACCTCTCATGATTTGATCATGATTTTCAATAAAAATAGCGGTAGATAACTCCACCAATTTTCCAATAACACTGGCTCGTAAAAAAGCAATTTGTTCATTGAGATCAGTTACCGACGCGCAAACATCATGCAGTCTATTAAGAGTAGCACTATCATCAGCAAAAAATGCCAAAAGAAGCTTTTTGGTAAGTTCAAAACTCAAAATCCCCAGTTTGTGCGCATCTTCAATATCCATAATTTGATAACAGATATCGTCTGCGGCTTCCACCAAATAAACCAAAGGGTGCCGTGCATATTGACTTGGAGAATTTGAAATTTCAGGAATTCCTAAAGTCTGAGCAATGTGATGATAAGAAGTAAGTTCTGATTGAAAATAGCCGTATTTTTTCAACTTTTCATCTCCTGATGCATAGGGGTATTTAACAATGGAGGCGATGGTGGTATATGTCATTCGAAAACCTCCTTTTCTCCGTCCATTGAACTGGTGCGTTAAAAGTCGAAAAGCATTGGCATTTCCTTCAAAATCGACAAAATCATTCCAAACAGCTTCATCTTTCACTTCATCACGATATTTTTTTCCTTCGCCAGATTTAAAAAAGTGTGAGATGGCCTTCTCACCACTGTGACCAAATGGAGGATTGCCCATATCGTGTGCTAAACAAGCTGCGGCTGTAACTGCACCCAACTCATCTACCAATGGAGAGTTGACTTTAATTTCTTCTTTTAAAAACCGACTGATGTTGTTCCCCATAGATCGTCCAACGCTGGCAACTTCCAAGCTGTGTGTTAATCGATTGTGCACAAAAACACTTCCAGGCAAAGGAAAAACCTGTGTTTTATCTTGCATCCGCCGAAAAGGCGATGAAAAAATAAGTCTATCAAAATCTCTTTGGAATTGAGTACGATCATGATGGGAATCTGGCAAAGAATCCTGTCCTGTTCGCTGTGTTGATAATAATTTTTCCCAATTCATAATTTTATTTTTTCCAAGGAATCATATATTCCAAAGTGTAAGAGAAACCACCATTCACTCTATTGTCACCATTTCCAAAACCAGGTACAATATAAGGTTTCAAGAGATTTTGTCCACCATTAATGAAGGATGCACGTATGTGAACCTTCCAACCAATAAAGAAATTCTTAAAAATTTCAGTACGTGGACCTGCTGAAACCTCAAACCAATGCGTATTCAGCGTTTCAGAAGGAATTCGTCCTTGATAATCGTCCCAATATCCATTTTCCACCAAAAAATGAGAAGCACTTTGCCCTTGCAAAGCCAACCCATATTGAAAACCTACCAATAAATTATCACGCAATGATTTTTTCTTGGAAAGCATATCAATTTCCGCCCCTACTTTTATAAATGTTCCATTGGACTCATAATGATAAGCCTCTTTTTTAAAAGAGACATTTTCATATCCAGCTTCACCCACAAAGAACCACTCCCCAGTCACGTTAATTCGGGTAAGAAAACTCACCCCAGTTCGATCTTTATCAAAAAAATGGTTGACAGGTGAGGCTAAATTGACACCCAGCGTAAACCCTCTGGGTATGGGGTTCATCAGATGATCAATCTTTTCGAGTTCTTCATTGCTCTGCGCTTTTCCTAAGCTTCCAAAAAACAACAGCAGCACGCTAATATATATATATCTTAACATTTTCAATGTTTTCATTGTAGTTGACCGAATTCAGTTCTAAAGCCACCGAATCAATAAAGGTGTGTGTGGACCAAACGGTGTCAATCTGAAAGTTAAATGAGAAACCACATTTACGTGAAATAAAAAAGAGCTCTTTGGTATGACCAAACCAGATGGTGTCTTTTAACGTATTATTTTCAATAACAAATGCGGTAGTGTCATGGCGATATGATAATGGAAGAAACATTTTTTGAACCCCCTCTCTTGAGTAGATAGAGTCGTTTAATCCCACTCCAAAGGCCGATGCCTTAGCCAAAACAGTGTCTTTATTAACAGAGCTGTAGGCAGAGTAAAAACCAGTTTGTACCGCATTTTGATTCGACAGACAGATGGAATCGGGATTACAAGAGGTTGTAAAAATTAATAACCCCACTCCCATTATCAGCCATAT
>CAZJDS010000124.1:0-7173 GCA_964544795.1 uncultured Alkaliflexus sp.
TGATAGTTATCTTGTAAAAACAGCAAAATCTGATTCTTGGCAAAGTCAGGATCCACCATCATCAGGGGCAATGTATGAAATGCCAAATCCCAAACGGCATACCAGGGGTATTCCCATTTATCCGGCATACTTATAATGTCGTTGTTTTTGAGGTGCTCCCAATCGCTGTTGCGAAGGCTTCGTCGTGGGCCGCCCTTGTATTCATCGAGCCATTCCGACACATTGTATTCATAATATTGCTTGTTCCACAACATGCCAGCTAGGGCTTGGCGTATCACCCTTTTCTCGTCTTCAGTTGTGTTGGCTGGATATATCTCCTGATAAAACTTTTCTGTCTCCTCTCTCCTTAGGGCTATGCAATCATCAAATTTATCATAACTGCTATCGGGCTCCTTATCTGATTTCAGCACCATATTTATTTCGATGCTCTCACCCGCTGGGATTACCACATCATACATTGCGCCTGCCTTGGTGCCTCTCTTTTGAGGATTAACGGCTTCGGTGTTATTGTTTATAATATACTCATTGAAACCATCCTTTACATAACGAGTGTTATTCGGCGTGTTGTTTATCCTCTCGTTATTGGTTTCGTTATTGGTAAAAAGCCAATGTGGCGAAAGCTCCGAGCTAAGCACGTATTTGCCCAGAGTATCGCTATTTGCAATAACTGAATTGTCGTTGAGTAATTTAATTTGAGGTTTGGTGGTTTTAAAGTTCCACCATGTATTGCGAAACCACAGCGTGGGCAGTAAAACCACATTGGCATAATTAGAACTACGGTTATGGGCTTTTATCTTAATTAAAATATGTTTGGGCGTTTTTTTAGCGTACTCCACAAAAACGTCCAAGTAGTTGTTGTTCTCAAATACACCAGTGTCCAAAAGTTCATACTCATGGTCGTTGACGGTTCGGGCGGCATTGGTTTTAACCAAGTCATTATAAGGAAACTCGCTTAAGGGATATTTATATAGATACTTCATGTATGAGTGTGTGGGCGAAGAGTCCAAGTAAAAATAATATTCTTTCACATCCTCACCATGGTTGCCTCTGGGGCCCGATAAGCCAAACATGCGCTCTTTTAAAATAGCATCCTTTTTATTCCACAACGACAGCGAAAAGCACAATTGCTGTTTGTCGTCGCTAATGCCAGCAATGCCATCCTCACCGTATCTGTATGCCCGTGAGCGGGCTTGGTCGTGCGGGAATGATATCCAGGGACTGTCCATTCTTCCATCATCTTCTCGCACTGTGCCCCATTGGCGCTCGCTCAAATAGGGTCCCCACTTTTTCCAATCTGATTTATTTTCGGAACATTGTTTCAAACGTTCTTTTTCGCTTTGTGTATTCATATTCTGTGTGTTGTGTTTTAATAATGGATCAGCCTAACAACGCAAATTACAATAACTAATGAAGATGTAATCACACTTATACCTGATTAACAAATTTTCAGGATTGTATTACATTTCAAGTGTCTATATTTGATTTTTTACACTAACTACTTGGTCATTTGGTTAAGAGTAGATTAATAGCACAGCACAAAACAGCTTTTGTGGTTTTAACTTTCGAATCTTGGAATAGTAATTGAGCCCTACAGCCAGTCAACTTAATAAAAGTAGTGTCAGTAACTTAAAGAACATTTATTATCTTCGCATCCATTGATAATGCCGAGCAAACAGCTAATTGGCATTAAGACACAGTCATGTTTCAGACAGCGAGGAAGTTTAAATAATTTGTTCTTTATTTCTTACCAAGTTTTTACTAACTGGAAAGCTTATAGTTGCTATGCCACCCAAAGAGCATATCGCTAACCTATAAATTAGTAGCACAGAATCGATAACAAAGAAGCAATGAAAACACTATTTCTTATTGGATTTATGGGAAGTGGAAAGTCAACCATGGGTAAGCTTATAGCTCAAGAGTTGAGTTGGCAATTTATTGACTTGGATGATTATATCGAAAACAAAGCTGGTGAATCCATTACCTCAATTTTCGAGAATCAGGGTGAAGAGGGTTTTCGTAAGATGGAAAGAGAAGCTTTAGAAGAAGTGGCCCATCTTGAGGGGGTTGTAATTGCTACTGGAGGAGGAGTGCCTTGTTTTTATGACAATATGGAATTTATGAAGTTGCATGGTCTTGTTATCTATCTTAAGTTGACACCACAAGAGTTGTGCGATCGATTACTTCCTATAAGAAGTAAACGCCCTCTTATTTCTAATAAATCGGATGAAGAGTTACTGAATTTTATAGAAGCAAAATTAGCAGAGCGCGAGCCTTTTTATTCTCAAGCAAATATTCTTGCCGAATCAATTGCCTTGGATCCGTCTCTTTATATCCAGCTAATAAACGATTACATTCGTTGAGATTAAAAAAAGACTTTTAAAAATAATTTGATTTTATTTTAAATCTTTGGATATTCGTGGCGCCTAATACAAAGAACTAAATCAAATGAAGGGAGCTATCATTGGTGATATCATCGGATCTACATTTATTAATGAAAATCTCTCCTCTATTGATTTTCAGTTATTTAGACCAACTTCTGCTTTTACGGATGATACTATTCTTACATTGGCGACCGCCGATTCAATCTTATCAGATATAGATTATACTGAAGCAATGGTAAAATGGGTAAACCTTTACCCAGAAGCTGGTTATCGGAAAGAGTTTCTGAAATGGGTGGCAAGTAATGGGAAATTACCTTATGTGAGTGGAGGTATGGGTGCAGCAAGGCGCATAAGTCCCATAGGGTTTTCTGCACAATCTATTGAAGAGGCGTTGCGTGAAGCCAAAAAAACCACACTCATAACACACAATATTCCTGTTAGGATAGAAGCTTCACAAGCCATGACTGTTTCTATTTTTATGGCAAAGAACGGTGCTACACGTAAAGAGATTAAATCGTATGTTTCCGTTCATTTTGGATACGATCTTTCTTTGAATGTAGCGTATTGGAAACAAAGAATTAAAGAAAATCCAATACTTGAAACGCCTGTGCCACCTGCTTTGGCAGCATTTATGGAAGCCTCTGATTTTGAAGAAGCCATTCGTCTGGCTATTTATATTGGAGGACCCTCCAGTACTATAGCCAGCATAACAGGAGCTTTGGCACAAGCTTATTTTAAGCATATACCCAAGGCATTTATTAAAAGAGCTTTGGCCCGACTCACGCCTGATATGGAAAGCTTAATAGAATCTTTTGAAGAGCAATTTATTCAGCGCAGCGAGGTTTTATAAGATTACTTCTCCAGCGCTAAATCCAGGACTTCCATAGTTGTTTCTACGTAATGAAACTCCAAACCTTTCAAATAAATTTCCTTAATTTCCTTGATGTCTTTCTTATTCTCTTTTGATAAGATGATCTCCTGAACGCCCGCACGTTTTGCTGCAAGAATCTTTTCCTTAATGCCGCCTACTGGTAAAACTTTCCCACGTAAAGTGATCTCTCCCGTCATGGCTATTCTCTGTTTTACTTTTCGTTTTGAAAAAGCAGATGCTATAGAAGTTACCATTGTTATTCCTGCTGACGGACCGTCTTTTGGTATGGCACCTTCTGGAATGTGAACATGCACATTCTTTTCCTGAAAATCTTTTTCATTGATGGAGAGTTCTTTGGCGTGTGATTTCAAAAACTCCAATGCCAACACTGCAGACTCTTTCATCACATCTCCTAGGTTTCCTGTGAGCGTTAGTGTTCCTTTCCCTTTGCTGAGACTTGTCTCTACGAAAAGGATTTCTCCTCCAACTGCAGTCCATGCTAAACCTGTAACTACACCAACACTTAGTCCTTTTTCCCAAGTGTCTTTGCTATACTTCTCTACTCCAAGCATACTGTGAAGATCAGCTGTAGTGACTGTTTTTTTCACTTCCTCTTCGGAAGCAATTTTCAATGCAACTTTACGGAATAGTTGAGCCAGCATTTTATCCAATTGACGAACGCCTGACTCTCGAGTATATCCTTCAATAATTTCTGAAATTATCTTTTTGCTTAAAGAAACTGTGCCTTTTGGAACACCGTGTAGTTCCATTTGTTTAGGAATCAGATGTCTTCGTGCGATCTCTACTTTTTCCTCTAAAATATATCCAGTTACATCAATCAGTTCCATACGATCCAATAAGGGCGGCGCAATGGAACTTAAAGAGTTGGCTGTAGCCACAAACATCACTTTAGACAAATCGAAATCTATATCTAAATAGTTGTCATGGAAGGTGCTGTTTTGTTCTGGATCTAAAACTTCCAATAGTGCAGAAGAGGGGTCTCCATGATAGCTGCTTTTTAATTTATCAATCTCATCTAAAATGAAAACTGGATTGGATGAGCCTGCCTTTTTGATGTTCTGAATAATTCGGCCAGGCATCGCACCAATATATGTTTTTCGGTGACCTCGAATTTCCGACTCATCATGCAATCCTCCAAGTGACATTCTGGCATACTTGCGCCCCAATGCTTCGGCTACGGATTTTCCCAATGAGGTTTTACCCACGCCAGGAGGGCCATATAAACATAAAATGGGGGATTTGAGATCTCCCTTTAATTTCAAAACGGCCAGATGTTCAAGAATTCGTTCCTTTACATTATCCAACCCATAGTGATCTCTATCGAGAATCTTCGTTGCCCGCTTTAAATCAAAATTATCTTTGGTATATTCGTTCCAAGGTAGATCAATCAGCATTTGCAAGTAATTATACTGCGTGGAATATTCAGGAGAAGCCATATTTAATCTACGAAGCTTATCCAGCTCTTTGTGAAAAACGTCTTTTGTTTCCTTATTCCATTTTTTCTTTTTTGAAGCAGCATCCAATTCTTTCACGGATTCCTCAACTGGATTGGTTCCCAACTCATCTTGAATGGTTTTGATCTGCTGGTGTAAAAGATATTCGCGCTGCTGCTGATCCATGTCCTTCTTGACTTTGGATTGAATATCATTTTTTATTTCCAGCAGCTGAACGGCTTTTACCAAGTGCTCTACCAAGGCCATTCCACGTTCTTTTAGACCATCAATTTCAAGAATTCGCTGCTTTTCATCCAGCTTAATATCGCTGTTTGCACCTACATAGTTGATTAAAAATAGTGCGTTTTCAATATTCTTAAGCGCAAAAGAAGCTTCTTGAGGTAAGTGTGCAGAGCTGCGTATGATTTTTAATGAGAGGTCTTTTAATGAACTCACTACCGCTTCAAATTCGCGCTTGTCATCGCCAACAGGATAGACGTCGTCCAGCAACTTTACCTTAGCACTTAAATATGGATCTTCAGAAACAATCTCTTCCCATTCAAAGCGTTTGCGTCCTTGAATAATTACAGTAGTTGAGTTGTCGGGCATTTCAAGAACTTTCAATACTTTGGCCATGGTTCCAACCTTAAAGAGATCTTCAGAGGTTGGGTCTTCAATATTGGGGTCTTTTTGTGCAATTGCACCCAAATAACCCTTATTGCGTTGCACATCACGAACCAGTTTCATTGATTTTTCGCGACCAATAGAAACAGGTACTATTACGCCTGGAAATAAAACCATATTGCGCAATGGCAATAAAGGTAAGCTCTCTTTAGAAAGAGACTCTTCTTCACCAGGCTCAAAACCTTCGTCTTCTATAATTGGAATAAACTCAGAATCAGATTCTAAAAACTCATTAAATCCCAATGGATTGAAAGATATTTTAATTTTGTCCATAATCATCTATATATAATCTTCTGCCATAATGTCGCAGAAGGTAGTATTAAACCTTAACCTGCATATAAAGTCAATACCCGTGCCAAATTGCAGTTTAGTAATTTTCTCAATAAAAAACCCTGGTTTTAGCCAGGGTTCAATATAAACTGTAATTTTCTGAAATTACTTTTTTCGGTTGTCCAGATGTTTTTGGTATCTGTTCATAAACTTGTCTACGCGACCTGCTGAATCCACCAACTTCATTTTACCAGTATAAAAAGGGTGTGATGAACTTGAAATCTCAAGTTTTACCAGTGGATACTCTACTCCATCAATGGTCTCGGTTTCACGAGTGTTAACGGTTGACTTTGTAATGAAGACTTCACCGTTTGACATGTCTCTGAAGGCAACCATACGATAATTTTCTGGATGAATTCCTTGTTTCATTGTATTGTGTATTAATGTTTTTGAATTGAGGCAACTAAAAAAAACTTAGCCAGATGCTCTACAATTCCAACTGCAATTATTTCATTCTTAGATCCCAAAAAGGTGGACAAAGGTAAATATTAACATCAAAACAGGCAAATCTTTAGGCTGTTTTTTCCGTTAAAAAGTCATCTGCGTTAAATTACTACTCTCCAGATGCTTTTGTTTGAAATTTTGTTCCCATTGGAATGCTGCTAGCTCTATGAGATGTAGCGCGCTTTTTAGGATCAAATATATAGCGATAAGTGATGTGTTTCTTTCCAAAATCTGCACCCATCGATTCATGTAGTGCAACCATTTTTGGATTAAAATCACCCACCCACGATAACTCCATCTCGGTAATATGGGGTCGTTTAGCCATGACGTCTCGTAAGTGCCAAAAGATGCCTGACTCAATTCCCAATCGCTGGTATTGTGTTTTTACACCGAGAATTACGACTCTACTTCGTGTCATCTCTTTGGTCCATTTGTAGTAAAGGAAACGAAGCTTGTTAAAGAGCGTAAACTTACCATTAAAATGTTTGAGGATTTGATTTACATCTGGAAACATAACAAAAAATGCGATGGGTTCATCGTTGTGATAGACATACCAAATCATCTCTTCATCCATAAATGGTTTGGCTTCTTTTAGTGAATTTCGTAACACCTCCTTTTGCATGGGTGTGAAGTTCTCATGAAATTTCCAGGCGTCATCATACACCTCTTTAAAGTCCGAAATGAATTTTTCAGCTTCTTTCCAATTGAAAGTGCGAAAATCATAGTTTTCACGCTTCACGACCCTTCCAGCTATTTTCCAAAATCTTTCAGGGAATGGCTTATGTGGATTTAAAATATTGGTTACTTGTTCAAAGTAGTTTTTGAATCCATAGGACTCAAAGAAATCTACATAGTAAGGAGGGTTGTATTGCATACCAAATCCAGGCTGGGTAAATCCTTCTACCAATAGTCCCCAGAAGTTGTCGTTCTCTCCAAAATTAATAGGTCCATCCATTGCTTCCATACCGCGTTGAGCCAACCAATCTTTGGCAGTGTCGAAGAGAAGAAA
>CAZJDS010000125.1:0-7165 GCA_964544795.1 uncultured Alkaliflexus sp.
CAAACTTACGTTAACAAATTTTAAAGAAGATGCTCATTTGTTTGCAATGCGGGTGTCGTTTGTACACTAGTAGGGTGAAAATGTCATCAAAAAGGGGGTGAAATGATTTTTAAGAGAAGCACAAAACCATCGTAGACAAACAGTTGTGAGTTCACCAACAAAAATTGGTAAATCAATAAAAAAACAACTCGTTAAGATTATAAAAGAGAGTGAAAATGAGTCAGCCGATTGTTTTAAGCAAGAAACTTTAAAGAGCAATTAGTAAAAACTATTGAGAAAGGAATATGTGATTATCCGTTTTTGCACCTAAAATAAAACTTTATTTTCTTCATTTACTCCATCCCTAAAGATACTATGGTAAATTTCAAAATAACACACATTTTTCTTTGCTTTTTTTGTAACTTTGTTGAGACCAAAAGAAGGCTTCAGTCGATTCATTGTACCGAAGACTATCTAGTGCGGGGCTTCGGCCCCGTTTTTTGCTCCGCAAAATGACCAAAAGAAGGCTTAGTCTCATCATTACCCGAAGTCGCTAACTCCATTGGTATTGAGGATTATATTCTTCGTTCTTTTTCCATAATACAAAGATCAGGATTAATAATTTTCTCATTCCAGCGACAACACCTTTCTTTTTTATGCCAGGATTTCTTTCATTAATACGTTCATAAAGTGATTTAATCTTTTCATTGTGCATTGTTGCTGTTAGAGCTGGCATAAATAGGCATTGCCTGATTCTTACATTTCCTTTTTTCGACATCCTGGTTTTACCTTTAAAATTACCAGACTCTTTCATCTGTATGTCTAATCCAGAATAACTTACAACCTGTCTAATGTTATTAAACAACTCAAATCCATTTGTCTCACAAAGCACAATAACAATGGTAATTAGCCCAAGGCCTTTGACTGTTGCTATTTTATCAATGCGTGCTTTAAGGTCTGAATCTGCATCAACAATTCTTTTTATTTCAAATTCTATTTCCTGAATAGAGTTCTCATAAAATTCAATTTGGTTCTTTTTTATTTTAAGTACGCTAACTGTTTTTTCATGTGAATACTCCATAGCGTGCAATTGGCATTTAGCTCTGGATCTTTCTTTTTTCAATGAAAGCATTTCACGACATAGATCTCTGAGCTCTTTAAAATCCTTTGACATTGGTTTCCATTTAGGGAAATCCCGCTCTATACCAATCCCGGCAATCATTGCCGCATCAACCTTGTCTGTTTTGGTTTTTAAGTTCAAACTCTTTGCGTAATGCATAATCTTATTGGCCAACACTACCGATACCAAACATCCTTTTTCGTGTAAATAATAAGCCAGATTCTCAAAGTAGGTTCCAGTAGCTTCCATAATATATAATACGCTACTGTTAGGAAGTGTGCGTTTTGAAACCCATTTCATTAATTCAATAAACCCTTTACTATTATTACTAAAACTTCGAGTTCCTTTAATTTTAACATTGCTGCCAATAATTTTTTCTTTTATGCAAACATGAAAATCATCTTTTGAAATGTCTACACCTACAACTAAAAATCTCTCATTCATTTAAATATTTTTTATGAAAAGAAAATTCTCTTCTCCGTCTTTCCTCGTAAAATATGCTGAATATAAACAACTTGGTTTATTTCTTAGATACTATTCAGACTCAAAAGAGAAAAACATGGGTGCAAAATCTTTAGGACGATATACATAAAATGTTATCTAGGGAGCCTCTGCTATTCCCATGCTTTCCTTTTCTATTAGATATTTAAACTTACCTTTTTATCATTACATTTGTGCAAGCTTTAATTATTATACAAACATACGAGGGAGTGAAGAAAATTAATTGCTCCTTTTAGGGGCGGGGTTAAACAATTGACTTTCATGCTATTCTATTAAAATTAGGCAAAAAACGGATATACATTAAGGATTATACTTCTCTAAAACTTTTTTTAATATATTCAGTGGGAGAAGTGCCATATTCCTCTTTAAAATATTTAGAGAAATACTTTGGCTCATTAAAACCCACTTTAAAAGCAATTTCAGAAACGGACAATTGGCTTTTCTCAAGATATTGAACAGCGCGCTTTAAACGCATCACTCGAATAAACTCAATAGGGGTTTTACCAGTGAGTTCAACCATCTTATTATATAAGTGGCCACGACTAATACCCATATCAACACTAAATTTCTTCACAGTAAAATCGGGATTAGAAATATTCTTTTCCACCAAAGAAGCTGCCCTTTTAACAAACTTCTCATCCATTGAGGTAATTCCAATTTTGCCTGGTTCAATTTCAAAATGCTTCTGTGCCAGTTTTTTGCGAAAAGTCTCTTTCATCTCTAACAACTTTCGAATTTTCAATGAGAGCATTTCGTAATTAAACGGTTTGGTAATATAGTCGTCGGCACCAGCGTCCAATCCTTCAATTTCTTGCTCTACTGAGACTTTAGCAGTCAACAGAATAATGGGGATATGCGAGGTTCTCTCATCTCTTTTCAGCTTTCGACACAATTCTAAACCATCCATAATAGGCATCATGACATCACTAATTATAATATCGGGGAGCCCAGAAGTGGCCTTTTCATAGCCTTCTTCGCCATTGGAAGCTTCAACAATTCGATACTCATCTCCTAAATTATTTTTCAAATAGAGTCTCAGCTCTGCATTGTCTTCAACGATTAAAAGAACAGGCAATCCAGACGTACTTGTTTTTTCCAAACCTTTTTTCTGATTGGATATCCCCTCCAACTCTTCCATGCCTTTATCCGCTATTGACACACTGTGAGATACAACAGGAAAACTCACAATAAAACGACTGCCCATGCCCACCTCGCTTTCAACACGAATACTACCTCCATGCGCCTTAACAAACTCTCGTGTAATAGCCAATCCAATTCCACTTCCTGAATGGCTTCCATAACTGCTTTCTACTTGAAAAAAACGCTCAAAAACTTGCTCTTTATGTTCAGGAGCAATACCCACTCCCTGATCAGAAAAGACCATTTGCAAGAGAGAATCATCATTATCTAAAAAGAGAGAAAGGGTAACAATCCCATCATCCTTGGAAAATTTAAAGGCATTGGAAAGAAGATTAACAATAATCTTCTCCATTTTATCAGTATCAAAACTCATATTCAATGAGTTAATATCAGAGTTGATCACAAATTGTATAGATTTAGATTCAAAGAGATCGACAAATGAATTTGATACTTCCTTAACAAAAACAATAATATCACCTTCAGAATAATTGAGTTCTACGCCCATGGCCTCAATCTTTCTAAAATCAAGCAGTTGATTCACCAAAAGTAATATTCGATGCCCATTGCGTTGAATCGTAATTAACTGGCTTCGCAATGTATCATCCACAACACTTTTAATTAGTCTCTCAACAGGTGTAAGAATTAAAGTTAGTGGGGTTCTAAACTCATGACTGATATTGGTGAAAAAACGTAGTTTCATTGCATCCACTTCATGCTGTCTTTGGTGCTCTTCCAACTCACGATGACGATCAAACTTAACTTCTTCACGCCGTCTAATTATGAAAGTTAGATAAACTATTAAAAGCACAAACAAGACAAAGTAAGCACCGTAAGCCCATCCAGTTGCATAAAATGGAGGAATAACAACAATTGTAAGGTGAGTCTCTTTATCGTTATCCCAGCTCCCATCACTTCCCGATGCCTTCACTTTAAAAACATAAGTTCCTGGATTCAAGTTCGTATAGGTGACTACTCGATTGGCAGCATCGGTCTCAATCCACTCGTTGTTAAAACCTTCCAGCATATATCGAAACTTGGTTCTTTCTGGATGAAAATAATTTAAGGCTGAAAACTCAATGGAAAAGACATTTTGATTGTGCTTTAACGACACCTCTTTAGTAAGGTTAATCGCCTTATGAAGAACGATATCGCCTTTAATCTTCTCATTAATTCCAACACTTTTATTCAAAAGCTTAAAATCGGTCAGTAGAACGTCGAAGAAGTAATGATTAGCGGTAATTTGATTAGGATGAAAAATGTTAAATCCATTGGCTCCCCCAAAAATGATCTCACCTTTAGATGTCATAAACGATGAATGCTCGTTAAACTCAAGCCCTTGCAATCCATCAAGTAAATCAAAATTTCTAAAATTAAAATCACCAGAAACAGAGTCCTTTCGCAAGTTTGAAAGCCCATTAAGAGTTGCTATCCATAGATTCCCTAACCCATCATCTTTTATTGAAATAATGTTGTGATCTGGCAATCCATCTTCTTCACGATAAACAGTGAATGAATTATTTTCCCTGTCCATTAAATTTAACCCATTTCGGGTGCCCACCCACAACTGGTTCTCACTATCTTCTAAAATAGATAAAACAGTTATGTTACTCAAACTCTCTGGATCGGAGGCGTCATGTGTGTAAACACTAAACCGCTGTGTTTCAACATTTAACTTATTAAGTCCTTCCGATGTTCCAATCCAAATATTACCTTCATGATCTTCAGCAAGAGACAAAATGTAATTAGAAGAGACCGAATTAAAGTCTCTGGAGCGATGATGAATAAATCTCTCTGTTGCCTCATCGTATAAATCAAGTCCACCTCCTAATGTTCCTATCCATAAACGCCCTGAACTGTCTTCAAAGATTTGCCAAATACGATCATCGGCAATGGTTCCAGGGTCTCTTGGTTGGTGCCTAAAATGTTTAAACTTACCATCTGCAAAACAGTCCAATCCGCCTTGATAAGTTCCTATCCACAACCGATCTTTGCTATCAACACACAAAGAAACCACCACATCGTTAGACAGACTATTAGGATTGGTTGGGTTGTTTTTATATTTACGAAAAGTTCCTTGTTTACGATCAAAACAGACCAATCCATCACCGTTGGTTCCTATCCACAGATTTCCTTTGCCATCTTCAGCAAAACAATTCACATCGTTATTAAACAAGGTTTTCTCCTCGTGGGGTTGACTTCTGTATAGATCAAACTGATATAGGTTTTTATGATAATAATTAATACCATTTTTAAATGTTCCTACCCAAATTAGGCCATCATCACTTTTAAATAATGAGGTAACACTGTTACTACTCAATCCTGTCACATCGCCTGGAATTGTTGAAATCACCGCAACAGAGAAATCTGTTTTATCAACAACACTTATCCCTTTATGATCGGTTCCAATCCATATCTGTCCGTCATTATCTTCTAAAATACCAGTAATAATTGAGTTGGAAATATTTGGGAGATGAATATCATCTCCAAAATACCTTCGTTCATTTGTACTTCTATTGATATACAAAACACCCCCACCATTTTTATTTGAATAGATCCAAAGATCATCGTTGCGATCAATAAAAAGTTGGTAAGAAGGCTGTTCACCCTCCAACTGCCACTTAAATCCAGTATTGATGCGTTCCTTAACTTGAAGGGTATGAGGATTAATAACATCAATAATACCAGAGAAGCTTGTGGCATATATATTCTTTTTAGAGTCAAAAGCAATGTCGCTTATTTGATTGGAAGATAATCCTGAAGCCGATTCAGAAAGTAGAGGCAGTAGCACTAATACATCTCTTTTAATGTCATATCTATACATACCTTTCTGCGAATCACCAAGCCATAAAACCGAATCACCATCTATTTTTAACGATGAAATATTGGCCTTTATAATAGGAGTGTTTTTTTGAAGAATCTCATGTGTGAGACTAAAACTCTCTTTTTCTGGATTGTAAAAAAACAGATCATTACTGGTAAAAAGCCATAAAATTCCAAGATGGTCTTCATAAATTCGATGAATACTATTTTCAGGAAGTGAAGAAGAGTCACCAGGAATGTTCTTAAACACCTTAAATGAGTATCCGTCGTAGCGATTCAAACCCGAGACTGTGGCAAACCACATAAAACCCCTGCTATCCTGAAAGATTGTATTAATCTGATTATTAGACAATCCCCATCCTGTATCAACCCTTCGAAACTGATTGGCCGCTTTCTGACTCATGGCGTATGACGAGAAAAACCACACAATAATAATCGTTAAGAGAATCTTGATCGGGAGAAAATTATTTTTCATTGGCTGAATCAACTTTTACTTCGCTCATTAAACTTGATCCAAAATAAGGAAATTTCTATGATTTTTAAGCTACTTTCACTAAAAACAGAGATGAAACACCAGTTAGTAATTATTTCCTGGAATTTATTCAATTCTATTGTAAAAACATTGACTATAAAATAATCAATAAACAACTCTTTACTTAATTGTAACCTAACCACAACTACACCGTTAAAGTCTTTAATGTATCTTATTTTCAGATCTTATCTAAAAAATGCATAAAAGAGACAATTTTACACTTCGATCATTCATCCTGAGCCTTTTATTATTGCTCAATACTATCGTCTTTTCTGCAAATTACCCTTCTTTACAGCACGAACAAAACTATATTCTAAATCACTTCTCAGCGCTGAACAAAACACCTGGTCAATCTATACAATGTATCTTTGAAGATCATATCGGCATGCTTTGGATAGGAATTGAGTCCATTGGCTTGTCAAAATACAATGGAAAAACACATGTCATTTATAAAAATGATCCTGAAGATATTACAACTATCTCTAACAATTACCCATTAAAAATTATAGAAGATAACTTGGGTTACATATGGGTTGCGACTGCTAATGGCCTCAACCGATTCGATAGAAGAAAAGAGATCTTCAAAAGGTATCATCATACCTCAAGCTCCTATTCCCTTTCCAATAATGTAATTAATGATCTTTTAAAAGATGAATTCGGGAATATCTGGATTGCTACTGCCAATGGTGTTAACATATTCAATCCAGAGAAAGAAGAGTTTATTAGATTATTTCAGAACGATGACAAAGAAAACCCAGCCAACGACAACTTTATACATAGTGTTCACATATCTAAGAATGGAAATATCTGGATAGGGACAGCAATTCATGGGATGCTTTTGATTGAAGCAAAAAACTACAGGAAGCTTGCTAAGCAGTGGAACGAAAATTCTGTCAGCCAAATTAAAGATATAATAGAACAGACAAAAAGTTGGAATTCAACCATCAACTTGCCCAAAATGGGTGATATACGAGCCATACGTTCAAATCATCCCGACACCATTTGGATTAGCAGCCAATTAGGATTGTATTATTTTTTAACAAAACAAGAGAAGTTTCATAGAATTAGGTTCT
>CAZJDS010000126.1:0-7158 GCA_964544795.1 uncultured Alkaliflexus sp.
AGCTATAGCTTTTGCGCTAATTCCTGCACCTTTACTCAATGTTTGAACAACAGATTGCTCAACACTCTCTCTTTCATTAGGATTAGAAGCCAAAACACCTGAAGGTGCGACTTCTCCCGATTTTAATAAAGTTGCATATTCATAAACACCCTGAGAATTTTTCAATATACGATACCCATCGGAAGTAGAAACCCAATTGAACCATTCATCCCCGTGCAATTGAATGGTGAGTTGTGATCCATCAGGCTGAATGATCTCTTGTGGAAATGGATAAGCACCTACTCCATATCCTTTTGCAGCCACACTCAAAAAAAGAATTAAAATGAAAGAAAGTCGTAAAATATAAGTAGGTATTTGGGATTTCATAGGTTTATAGTTTGCTTTTCAAAGTCGTAAATGACTCGTTTAATTTATCTGTATCCGAATGAAATAAAGATTTATGAACGACTAAATCTCTTAACAATATTATATAAAGTTCGATTATTTTATCTTGATAGAAAAATCATCGTTTCCTATTTAAACGCAGTTTACGCCAGAGAGTTTAAAAAAACCTAAAATTAATCCAAATCAATAACAGTAATACCCGATCCGCCAAAACGGAGATCTTCATCTGAATAATTAGATACAAAAGGTAAAGTTTCGATGTATTCACGGATCATCTGCCGGAGTACGCCCGTACCTTTTCCGTGCAATATTTTCACCTGACTGGCACTGCACATCACTGCCTCATCCAAATGTATGGTCACTTTCTCCATGGCTTCATCGGCACGCATGCCCCTCACATCAATATCGGATTTAAAGTTGAGCTTTTTCTCTCGAATACGTTCAGAGAACTCTCTGCTGGAAGCCGATTCTCGACGCATCTCTCTTTTAACAGAACTTTTGCTTACTTTTTGCAACCGATTCAACTTCACTGTAGTTGCCAATTGCCCAAATGCCACCACAACCTCATCTCCTTTTATAGATATAACTTCACCAGGAACACTTTGCCCCTCCAGCTTAACCATATCTCCTTGAGCAATAACACCTAAATCCTCTTTGGGTTTCGGAATTGACTTTCCTGTCGCTTTACCAGACTCCTCACTCTTTTTTCCGCCTCGTTTTTTTCGATCCCGAAGCTGATCCATTTTTCGTTCCAGCTTTTGTTGGGTATATTTATCCACGTTATCAGTAGAGTCCAATTTTTCCTTAAAAGCATCCAGATCTTTACGTGCAGCTTGAGTTTTCTCCCTCTCAGCCTGGGTTTCGCGTATGGTTCGAATGGTGTTTTCAATCTCACGATTGGCACCAGATATTATATTAGCTGCTTCATCCTGAGCTTTTTTAAGAATCGCCTTCCGCTCACTGGTAATCTGCTCCAACTCTTTTTCATACTTTTCAGAAACAGAGCTCAATCTTCTTTCCTTCTCTCTAATAGATTGTCTTTTCTGTTCCCAGTAACGTTTATCCCGAATAATCTCCCGTAAATGCTTGTCAAAATGGATATGATCCTCCCCCAACCTCTCCTTTGCTTTACCTAAGATGAACTCTGGAAGACCAATTTTACGAGCAATCTCAAAAGCAAAGGAACTACCAGGAGAACCTACCTCTAATTTAAAAAGTGGTTGCAACTTATGAGTATCAAACTGCATGGCACCATTTACAATTCCAGGTGTCTGCGAAGCGTAATGTTTTAAATTGGTGTAATGTGTGGTGATCACGCCAAAAGCACCTTGTTTATTGAGCTGTTCAAGTACCGATTCTGCAATGGCACCACCCAGCATCGGTTCTGTTCCTGTTCCAAACTCATCTATCAACAACAGTGAGCGTTCATTGGCATGGCGCACAAAGTTTTTCATATTTAAAAGATGAGAACTATAAGTACTCAGATCGTTCTCAATGGACTGCTCATCGCCCAAATCTAAAAACAGTCGATGGTAAAACCCCATAATAGATCCTTCTGCAACAGGCACTGGCAAGCCGCATTGAAGCATATACTGAACCAACCCTACTGCCTGAAGACATACAGACTTTCCTCCAGCATTGGGACCAGAGATAATCACAATTCGCTCATCGGGAGTGAATTGCAAAGAGAGCGGAACTACCTCCTTACCATGAGCCTTATGGTGTAAATACAATAAAGGGTGTACTGCATCTATCCAATGAAAGTAAGGCTCATTACGAACCTCCGGAAGGATGGCATTAATGCGCATTGAAAATCGTGCCTTTGCTCGAATAAAATCGATGATTCCCAAAAAACTATATGCAAAGGAGAGGTCGTCAATATAAGGTCGGATATAATTAGACACTTCTGTTAATATGCGGGTCACTTCACGACGCTCTGCATAAACCATCTCCCGAATCTCATTATTGACTTCTACAATGGCAGCAGGTTCAATATAAGTTGTTTTACCCGTTGCCGATTCGTCATGCACAATGCCTGGTATTTTTCGTTTGTTGGAAGAAGGCACAGGAATTACAGATCTACCATCTCGAATACTAACGCTAATGTCTGCTTCTACTAGACCATCCTTTTGTGCCTGACGTAGTATTGTAGCCATTCGTCGTGTCACACTCTGTTGCAGCCCCAAAACTTCACGCCGCAAACGCTGTAGTTCAGGAGAGGCATTGTCTTTAATTTTCCCTTGTTTGTTTAAAACGGAATCAATTTTATCTATCACTGCGGGATAGATCATTATATCTTTAGCCAACTCATGCAAATGAGGAAACTCTTCTATCTCTTTGGCTTTTATATACCGAACTATGTCACGGATTGTTCCCAAACTCCGATACAAATCAAAAAGTTCAGACTCTTCCAAAAAGAGCCCTTCTACACGAATTCTTTTCAGCGGATCACGGACGTCAATAAAATAAGATGCAGGCATTTCACTCCCTTCGGCTTCAGAGCGCAACATTTCATCCGTCTGACCCAGCCAGGTTTTCACCTGATCGAAGTCATCAGAAAAAGCCATTCGTTCGATCCACTCCTGCCCCATTACACTCAAGCAGTGCTCAGCTAAAGACTCTCTGATTTTCTCAAAATGTAATTTTTGCTCAAAAGTATCTGGATATATCACTAAAAAAAGGTTTTAATTCAATTTGAAACCACAAAAATAGAGAATTTGTTTGCAAGATGTAAACAACTTAAAATATTCGGGTTGCAAAACATTCAAACCTAAAGTTCAGAAGCTCATTTATAGGGTAGGTTAATCACCCCAGATGTCCTATTTACATCCCAAAGAGGGCAAAGAAGCTACGAACAACCCTCATATTCAAAATTCTTGCTGTATATTTGAACCCCATAAGAAAAAACCATCCTCCCCCTTAAAATTCCATCAATATTTTAAATTTGAATAATCATATGCAATTACACAATTTTCATATCCCAGTAATGGGGATTGGCTTTACCATAGATACACCTATTAAAGTTGCTCACTTGGGAATCTCATCGGTTATCTCTTTGGTGGACGATATGCTTACTGAACGACTTCGAGAATTTTATTGTTCAAAACACAAGCTCCCTTTTACTTCTATTCCACAAAAATCAGAGGACTCGAGGGCTGAACGTATTACCGCTTATTTGAATATGGTAAATGAAATTGTAAATAAGAATTTCGAAAACTTCAAAAAAACTATAACAGAGAAAAAAGAGGAACTACACCATTTTATAAACCTGTTACCCAATCATTCAAAAATAAAAGAGTCGTTAAGCAAAGAGGGTGAAAACCCATCGGCATCTCGCATAAAGGAAGTAATACAGCAATATCTCCATCTTGGCAGTATTGATGTAAATATAATGACCAAATTGGATAAAGAGAACTATAAAGATGGTGAGAAACTGCCCATAGAGTTTAACGATGCACATGCTTCACTGAGAGGCTTTGCTAAGAGCAACCTTCACTCTGCCATTGTACTCTCGGCAGGTATGAGTCCACGTCTTTATTCGTATATGGAAAACTTCGAGGATTTCTATCCCAATGAAGATGGTTCTTTCAATAAAAGAATAATTATTAAAGTTTCAGATTATAGATCGGCCATCGTCCAAGGAAAAATGTTTGCAAAAAAAGGATTGTGGGTTTCTGAATATAGAGTGGAGTCTGGTTTAAATTGTGGTGGGCACGTTTTTGCCACCCAAGGACTTTTAATGGGACCAATTTTAGAAGAGTTCAGCAATAATCGCCAACAGCTTCACGAAGAGCTGTTTGAAATATATTCAAAAGGATTAGAAGCAAAAGGCAAAAAAGCCCCTCTAACGGCACCTGATATGCGACTAACTGCACAAGGAGGCGTAGGGACGGCAGAGGAGCACAACTTTTTGCAAGAGAAATACAATTTGGATAGCGTAGGATGGGGCTCTCCATTCTTGTTGGTACCTGAAGTTGTATCTATTGACAACGAAACGATTGAATTATTGGCCAAAGGAGGAGAAGAGGATTATTACCTAAGTGATGTTTCTCCTGTAGGCGTAAAATTCAACAATATTAAAGGGGCATCACGTGATGTTGAACAACAAGAGTTGATCAAAGCTGGTAAACCTGGCGCAGCATGTACCAAAAAATTTCTTATTTCCAACAAAGAGGTCTCAGAACTCCCAATTTGCACCGCATCACGTGAATATCAACGAAAAAAAATACAATTATTGGATGAAAAAAAACTCTCATCTAAAGAGTACCAAAAAGAGTTCGACCAGATTACAGCAAAATCATGTCTCTGCAACGGACTGGGTGTAGCCACATTAAACTCTCATAAGTTAGACACAAAATTTGAGGGCGCAGGAGTATCTGTTTGTCCTGGACCCAACTTGGCATATTTCTCAAAAAGGAGCACATTGTCAGAGATGGTTAATCACATATACGGTCGTATTAATCTTATTACCCATCCGAAACGTCCCAATCTTTTTATGAAAGAGCTGGATATGTATTTTGATTTTCTAATGGATGAGTTGGAGAAGATTTCAACGCCCGATGCACGTCAAGAAAAAAACTGGAAAGAATATCTTTACAACCTAAACTTGGGAATGGATTATTATGAAAAGCTTTTTAATGAAGAGAGTGGCTGGTCAAATGAGACAATAAATTCTGTTTTGGCTGATTTAAAAAAGTATAGAATTAGGCATGCAGAAGTCTCTATGGATTTGGAAAAACTCCTTATGGAAAACGCAACTACAGCATAATTTGCTCGCAAATTACACCAACAAAATCGAGAAGCAGACTTCAAGAAGGTCTGCTTTTTTATTGACACAAGGCAATTACGAGCAAAACTGACTGTTTAATATTGTTCAATTTATCCCTATCTTTGAAGATTAAAACAATTAAATATGTCGGTAGCAAAAGAAGGACCTAAAAAAATAACCACTCATGTGCTGAGCGGTATGAAGTTAAGAGGTGAAAAAATTGCCATGCTCACTTCCTATGATTTCTCCATGGCAAAATTGGTGGACAAAGCAGGAATTGATGTTATTTTAGTAGGAGACTCAGCAGCCAATGTTATGGCGGGCTGGGAAACCACTCTGCCCATCACCTTGGATCAGATGATCTACCACGCTTCATCCGTTGTTAGAGCAGTAGATAGAGCTATGGTGGTTGTAGATTTGCCCTTTGGATCTTATCAAGGAAACAGCAAAGAAGCAGTAGCATCAGCCATCCGTATAATGAAGGAGTCTGGAGCTGATGCCATAAAAATAGAGGGTGGAAAAGAGATCTTAGAATCTGTTAATAGGATTTTATCCGCAGGTATTCCCATTATGGGGCATTTGGGATTAACCCCTCAATCCATCCATAAATTTGGAACTTATACCGTTCGGGCAAAACAAGAAGAGGAAGCCTTAAAACTTGTTGATGATGCTCGTCTCTTACAAGAGGCAGGTGTTTTCTCCATTGTTTTAGAAAAAATACCCGCAGTCTTGGCCAAGAAAGTTGCTGAAGAACTAACCATACCCATCATTGGCATTGGTGCGGGTGGCGGAGTAGATGGTCAGGTTCTGGTGATCCATGATATGTTGGGCATCAATCATGAATTTTCTCCTCGTTTCTTACGTCGTTACCATAATTTGTACGCTGAAATTACGGGTGCTGTGGGCAATTACATCGAAGATGTGAAGTCCAAAGACTTCCCCAACGAAAAAGAGCAGTATTAATATATTCCTTTTTGGGATCGCCAATCTTTTTTATATAATCTCAAGGTTAACTACAGGCAAACAAATGAAACGAGCTATAGAGAGATCTGACTCACAAAAGGGGCTGATTTTAAGGGCAAGTTCCATCTAACAAATGAAATCAATTAAAAATAGATGAAATTAGACATACTATATGAGGACAACCATCTTATTGCCATCAATAAGACAGGTTCAGATCTGGTTCAAGGTGACGAAACAGGTGATGAACCTTTGAGCGATAAGGTGAAAGCCTACATTAAGAAGACACAAAACAAGCCTGGGGATGTCTATTTAGGTGTTATTCATCGTCTGGACAGGCCGGTAACTGGTGTTGTAATTTTTGCACGTACCAGCAAGGCACTTTCCAGAATGAACAAGCTTTTTCAAGATCAGGAAGTAAAAAAAACATATTGGGCGGTAGTGAAAGAGCTGCCAGAAAAAGATGAGGGTACTTTGAAAGACTTTCTTCTTAAAGACAGTAAAAAAAACAAATCTTATGCTTTCCCGAAGATGCGAAAAGGAGCCAAAGAAGCTGTTTTAAGTTATAAAATGATTTCCAGCTCTGCCAGTTTTCATCTCCTGGAAGTGGACTTACAAACAGGTCGCCACCATCAAATCAGATGCCAGCTGGCTAAGATGGGTTCTCCCATCCGTGGTGACCTGAAATATGGGTTCCCCAGATCCAACAAAAATGGTGGCATTACATTACATGCCCGCTCCATCAGCTTTATTCATCCTGTCTCTTTAAAACCCATAAAAATTACAGCACCCGTACCTGCTGAAGAGCCGCTGTGGAAAGAGTTTGCCAATGTGGTGACGGGTAGAAGATCATAGCTGAACCACAAATTAAAAATAATAAATAAGCCACTTCATCAACAGATAATGAAGTGGCTTTTTTCAACTCCTAAAATTAAAAAACTCTTATCTAAACTTAGAATCTCAACAACAACTGAAACATATAATGCCTCGGAGCCATGGGATAATAGTATGCCCATGTTTTTTCCACTCCCTCTTCATACCAGTTG
>CAZJDS010000127.1:0-7155 GCA_964544795.1 uncultured Alkaliflexus sp.
AAAAGGTAAACCACCACAAAATATTGAACAAGTTAAAGGGAAAGTATTTAATGCAAAAACTAAGATCAATGATACTTACCTGCCTGAACTAAGAGGTAGAAATCTTTCAAAGTATTCATTTACTTGGGAAAATGAACATATAAGTTACGGAGTTTGGTTAGCCGAGCCTAGAGTTCCTGCCTTTTTTGAAGGCGATAAAATTTTAATGCGACAAATCCCAGCAAAAGACTCACTTATTGCTTCATATATCAAGGAAACTTTTATAGTTGACCAAACAGCATACATTGCTAAACCAAAGACAGAGCTAAACATTTTGTTCTATTTAGGCATCTTAAATTCAAAATTGATTTTTTGGTATTTTCAAAATATCAATAATGAGTTTGATCAATTATTTCCAAAAATTAAAGTAAAGGAGTTTAACGCATTGCCTTTACCAAAAACTCATTATACCAACGAAGACATTTCATATATTGTTTCAAAAATCATAAAATTGAAATTACAGGATAAGAATAGTGATACATTAATGTATGAAGCCCAAATCGACCAACTGGTTTACCAACTTTACGACTTGACCGAAGAGGAGATTGAAATTATTGAGAACAGCTGAAAAATAGAACAGAATGGATAGGAATATCAAAATATTGGCAACTGCAGATTTACATCTTGGCAAAAGGTCATCAGACGTTGCGGGAGAACACGCATCTACAAAATTCACGTTGAGTAGAATTGTCAACTACTGCATCGAAAAGCAGGTGGATGTGCTCTTGCTTTGTGGGGATATTGTTGATTGGGACAATCGCTTTTTTGAAGCCTACGGGCCGTTGCAAGAGGCATTTGACAATTTGGGAAAACATGAAATTAAGGTCTATGTAGTTGCTGGAAATCATGATTTTGATGTGTTGCCACAAATCATTAAGACAGGAAACAACTCGCATGTTCATTTGCTGGGTCAAGATGAACAGTGGGAAGTGCAAGAGTTTACCAAACATGGGCAAACCATTCAATTTGTCGGTTGGTCTTTTTCAAGGCGATACGTTAAGGAGAGTGCGCTGCTTAGGTGGGATCCTACGATTTTGAATCCAAACTATGCTACCATTGGTCTTTTACACGGCGATATGGATGCCGATAATAGCAATTATGGCCCAATTCGGTTGGACGATTTGAGACGTACCAATATTTCGATGTGGTTATTGGGGCATATTCATAAACCCCAACAATTAGCCGATCGGCCATTGGTTTGGTACACAGGGTCACCACAAGCTTTGAATGCAAAAGAGCCAGACAAACATGGTCCGTTGTTAATTACTGTGATGCCCAACCAACCCTTGAAGATTGAGCAAATTGAGATGTCGCCAGTGCGTTATGAAAATATATCCATCGACATTACGGGGGTGACCAATGAAAATGAACTTCGCGATAAAGTAATCTATAGTTTAGGTGAAGAGGCTGAAAAGAAGATCACAGAATTGGAAGAAGTTATCTCTTTGGTCTATCATGTAACTCTTATTGGTAAAAGCAGTCTGGCCAAAGAGATTGAAGGTTGGAGTAGAACCATTGTAGAGCATAATGCACGTTTGGAAACTGGAACGAACATTGGCGTTCGACGTGTAGAAATTCAAATAAGCCCCGAAGTGGCCAATCTTGCGCAATTGGCGCAGCAGTCGTCTCCAGCAGGTGTTTTGGCAAATACAATTTTAGCCATAGAAGAAGATAGAGATGATCCGTTTTTGGATGATTTAATCAAAGAGTGGACGAAAAAAGCTGAGCAGGCGAATAGGGTAGGAGCTTACCTTCCTCTTTCGGAAGATAGAAAATTTGAAGTCACTTCCGCAAACGCACGTATCGCTATAAAAGATGAGTGTAACCGCCTGCTTGGTGAATTAATGAATCAAATTTCAAAACCGAATTAATAATGAAGAAGGCTGCTCTAATTATTAAAGAACTTTCCATTCTTAAAATGCCTGGTTTTGCTGCTGGCATGGAGTCTCTAAAATCTCTCGCAAAAAATATTAATGTGATTGCTGGCCCCAATGCTTCTGGCAAAAGTTCTACGGCCAGAATGATTCAAAATGTGATTTGGAAACAGAACATAGAGAGAATTCATGTTGAGACCAAGCTGTTGGTAGATAATGATGCATGGAGCATAAAAATTGACAATGGCCACTACAGCAGTCAACGAAATGGGAAGGACGAGACCTTGCCCTCCATACCTGCTTACGATGAATCGAAACGCTATTTTTTAGCACTTCATGAACTCATTAGCGGCGACGATAAAAATTTAGCGGCCGAGATATTAAAAGAGTCAATTGGCGGTTACGATCTTCAGAAAGCACGGCAAACATTGGGGTATAGAGACAATACACCCAACCTTGGTTTAGTTGAATATAAAGACTTTGAAACTAATCGCAAGAAAGTTGAGGATATTGAAGTGAGTCAATTAAAACTCTTAAATGATGAGAAAAAACTCACTACCCTAAAAGAGAAAGCGGAACAAGCTAAAAAGGCATCTGAATTAAAACGGCTTTATGAATACTTAATTGATTTTCTAAAGGCGGAGAAGGAGGTTGAAAATTTAGAGATTGAAAAATCTTCCTACCCCGAACAAATGCCTCTTTTGATGGGGAATGAATATGAAGTACTTTCCAAATTGGAAAAGAAGATTGAAGATGCCAATTACGATATCGCAAGAATAGACCGCGAAAAAGAGAGTAAAGTAGTTGAACTGTCTGCTCTCGAAATACCTGAGGGCGGATTTGGAAAAGTAGTTTTGGATGAGCTGAGCGAAAATGTTGATAAACTGGCAGATTTAGAAAGGAATTTAAAAAGAAATCGCATTGATATCCGCAAAAGAGAAGAAGAGACAAAAGTGACACTTAGTCGCCTTTTCTCAAAGTTAAAAGCAGAAGATGTAGAGGCTTTAGATTTAGAAAATATTCACGATCTGGATGACTTTTTCGAAAAGGCAGATCACTTATTAAACAAAAAGCAGTCGATTGAAAGAGAGATTGAAGAGTTAGAGAAAAGGCAGCAAGAACAAAATCATACCGAAGAAAACTTACATATTGCAATTCGTCAGCTGTTAAACTGGTTTGAGAAAGATGCTACACCTGCGAGTTCTTCACAACGCTCTTTGTGGGTTTTGTTGATTCTTGGTGGATTAACAGTTCCTTTAACCTACTTTCTTGGGTGGATGGGTTTAATAGGCGTGCTGGCCATGGTCATCTATACCCTGTTTATTTCATCTAAAAAGAAGCGCAGTAATGACGATGCCCTTCGAGAGATGCGTATTAATGACTTTAAGAAAACAGGCATACGTGAACCTGCAAGTTGGCAAGAAGAGGAGGTTTCAAAACGCTTGGAAGAGCTACATCAAGAGCTTCACGAATTAAAATTGCAAACTGAGATCAGTCGTAAGCTGTCTGAGCTCAACAACAAGTTGGAACAGATCCAACCCGACTTGCAAACTTTAGAAGTTGAGCGTCAAGTTTGGATAGATAAGCTCAGTGAGATACCAGAACTGACTGTACAAAACATTGAGTTTTATTCTGGCTTGTATTGGTTTTTGAAAAATCTTCAGAGATGGCAAAAGTACAACAATGAGTTGCAGGCCATTCGTCTCTCTTTTGAGGAAGAAAATGAGATTTATTCAGAAATGCTAACTCGTATCAATTCAATGTTGTATAAAGTTCAAGCACCCTCTGCATCTGACGCAGCATCTGCCAAGGCGATTTTAAGCAATATGAAGGAGGATGAGAACACACGGATTGCACTGCTGAGAGATATTAAAAATTTAGATGAGCGTAAAGTAGATTACGAAGCGTTAAATGCAAAAGACAAAGTAGAGATCACCACTATTTACAGCCGACTGAATTTAGATGTTGGCGCGAAAGAGAAGTTGAGAGAGCTGTTGTCTAAAAAAGAGTCATACGACAATTTTGTTAAAGAGTTTGAACAAGCGAAACGACGTAGAATAGAAAAACAAAATGAGTTGCAAAAGTATCCTTTATATGTTGATGTGAAGGAGGAACTGCCTACTCAAATTGAAGAGGCAGAAGAGCGTAAAGAAGGCTTTGAGAAACAAGCAAGTGAGATTGAGAAGCTACTCACAGAAATAGCAGAGATATCAACACTTATCAGCAATAAAAAAACTGGGCGCGAACTCGAAGTCGCACTCACAGAAAAAGAGTCGGCACTGGATGATCTTGAGAAGCACTACACCCATACCATGGCATCTATCACAGGCGATTTGATTGTGAACGGTCTCAAGAAGAAGACGCAAGAGCACAGCAGTTCAAAGGTTTTTAGCCGAGCAAATGAGTTGTTTGTCAAAATTACCCATGGGCATTATGAATTAATTTTGGACGATTCTGAAGGCGGCAGTTTTAGGGCAAAAGACACGGTGTTGAACTTAGGTCAACCGCTCGATCATCTCTCTTCTGGCACCCGAATTCAATTGTTGATTGCAGTTCGTTTGGCATTTATTGAAAGTCAAGAATCTGGCATCAAATTGCCCATTTTAGCCGATGAGGTGTTGGCAAACAGTGATGATCTTAGAGCAAAACAGATTATTGAAGCTTTGGTAGAGATTAGCAAAGAGGGAAGGCAAGTTTTTTATTTCACCGCACAAACCGACGAACTGAAGAAATGGCAAGAGCATCTTCGCGATCATCCAGAAATTGATGGCGAAATAATTGTCTTAAAAGGACAAGCCAATGAGCAAATAGAGTACATTGCGAGTGAGCAGATAGAAAAGCCTACACTATCTTCTGATGTTTTAGCTCCAGGGAGTTTTTCAAATGAGGAATACCATAAGCAATTAAATCCGCCACAATACAGTTTGCTAAGTCAAACACCTGCACAGCTTTATCTATCCTATTTAATTGAAGACAATCATCTGTTGTATGGCTGTTTGGAAAAGGGGATTCATTATTACGGCCAACTAAAGAGCTTTGTGAAGCATCAAGGCGAGATTGATGGTCTTTCCGATACTGCTCTTGAAGTAATTGAGCGTAAGGTTGAGTTGTTGCAGTTTTACCAAGAATTGTATCAACAAGGAAGACCTAAGCCCATTGATAGAGCTGTTTTACAAGACTCTGGCAGTGTGTCCGACAAGTTTATTAATGATGTAGATGAGAAGTTAAAAGAACTGGACAATGATCCTGCGCAATTAATTAATGCTTTAAGAGCTGGTGAAATTTCTCGCTTTAATAGATCTAAAATTGAGGAGCTCGAAAACTACCTCTTTGAACACAATTATCTGGACGAAAATGAACAATTGTCTCCAGAGGATTTTCGGTTGCAACTGCAAGCAAAATTATCGAATATGGAGTTAACCACCCACGAAGCAGATCGTTTTTTGGAAAGGGTGGTGGGTTAAATTCTCTGCGCAGCCGATTTATTTTGTTGCGCACGAAATTTATTTTTGTAAGCATGAAATTTATTTTCATGCGCATGAAATTATTTTTGTTGCGCATGAAATCTTGGATCTATACTTTTAAGATATTTAAGGCTGTGCAGCATCGTATTTTATACAACAATTAATTTTAGAAATTTAAGTTGCGGTTAAAACCGATTTACGTTACGCAATGTTGCACGGCATGAATGCCGTGCCTATTTTATAAAAAGGTGTTTATTTAGAGTTTCCTTAATTAGCCCTGGGATTTATCTCAGGTACTTGATTGCGTCACATTGGGCTTTAGCCCAAATAATAATTTTTGAGAAACTTTATAATTGAAATTAATAAACATTTAGCTATTTATCTTTAAAATTTTTTCTGGCAAATGCCAAACACATCTACAGACAAAAACAGACAATGGAAGAAGTATACATAGAAGGAAGGACGTTTAATAAAATTGATTTCACAGAAGAATCTTTGCCAAAAGGTGAATATGAAAACTGCCGTTTTCACCATTGTGATTTTTCGAATAGTGATCTGTCGGGTATTAATTTTGCCGACTGCGCGTTTTTAGAGTGTAATTTAAGTTTGGCTAAATTGGAAGGGATCGCTTTTAGAGATGTAGAATTTAAGGATTGCAAAATGCTGGGCTTACACTTTAACAATTGCAACGTGTTCGGGCTCGCCTTCAGTTTTGATAATTGCGTGTTGACTCACTCTTCGTTTTACAATACGAAAATCAAAAAAACAATGTTCAAAAACGCTCTTTTGCAAGAAGTCGATTTTACAGATGGGGACTTATCCTATTCCATATTTGAAAACTGCGACCTTGTCGGTGCCATTTTCAACAATACAAACATCGAGAAAGTTGATTTTCGAACTTCTATTAATTACTCGATCGACCCTGAAATAAACCGAATAAAGAGAGCTCGATTTTCCATATTTGGCATTTCTGGTTTGTTAGACAAATACGATATTCATATTGAACAAGGCAATTGAATTGAAAATGCCTGTTTTGTTTTTATGATGGCCGTGTGTTCAAATACGTAGATTACATAAAATATGCAGACCTTCTGAGACAATTCTTAAAAATAATGGTACGCACATCCCTGTACCTGTCTCTATATAAATGCTTTAATAGATTGTGGTTTTATTTAAAAAACTCAAACTTTATATCGTTGGTCATCACATGAACAGCCTTAAAATTTTTAATTGCTCTGATCTGGTGTTCTATTATTGCAGGCACTACAAAGCTGTCTCCCTGTTTTAGTATGTGATCGGTAGCACCCAACCTCAAAACACATTCTCCCTCCAATACAACGAGTACAGATTCTACGGATGCAGTGTGTTTAGGCAAAAGCTCTTCAGCCTTAGCTTCCATCTGTTTTACAGTGAATTTCTCTCCTTTGGCCAATAGCGTTACTTTAGGATTGGTGACTGTTTTCATGGTGTTTTTATTTAAATGATTTTAAATCTGAAAAGGCAATAGAATCAAAATATAGAGAATAAAGCTCAATTTTTCAATTTGGATACCTACAAACTTAACTTTATTCTTACAATGCGAATTTTATTGGTGTAGCCACTTAGTTATTTTATCTGCTCTTTTTTTGATCTTATTCTAATGTTTTCAGAAAAATAGATAAAGAAAAAACCGCAAACAGCTAATTTAAAGCATTTTGCGGTTTTAAAAAGTGATCCCGACGGGATTCGAACCCATATCATCAGAACCGGAATCTGACATTCTATCCATTGAACTACGG
>CAZJDS010000128.1:0-7145 GCA_964544795.1 uncultured Alkaliflexus sp.
TACAACTTCTTCAACTTCGCTAAGAGGTGTTGCTATTGCATTTACCTTTACGGTAAATTTCTTTATGTCCTCAAGACCGTTTTTATCAATTGCAATTACTGTATATTCTAATTTAGCTTCGTCATTTAAGATTGCTATCTCTGTAATGCTTCCTGAATAACTAGTTTTGTTTACAATTTCTTTTTCATTTACAGTTTTAATGTTTTTCTCACCATGTATCACTGTAATTTTAGTAAGCTTACTATCACTAACTACGCTGAATTTTACTTCAAACTCATGACCTTCAGTCACTTCAGTTGGATTTTCACTATCAAAACTGATACTTACTTGATCATCATCATCACTACTACAAGCTGTAAACCCTGCGCTCATAAATATAGCGCCCATCATAAATGCTACGAATCTTAGTTTTTTCATTTGTTTTTCATTTTAAGTGTAAATAATTAATTGTAAAATATTTTTTATTCTTAGAGTTAATTTAAAAAAACACCTTCAAATTTAAAGGGATGTCTTTCAAAGTTCATGCCTTATTTACGCCAATATAATTTTTATGTTGCAAATTTAGTCAAATAGATGGTGTGTGAAAATGAGAATATTTAATATTTGTTATTTTATTTTGGTGATTTGTTTTATATTGTAAACAATATTTCAAACGTTGTTTTATTATCTTAAAAGAAAGAGTCGTTCGTCAAAGAAAAACAAACTTTCGTCACAACAATGTTGTCTTTTATCATAGAGGTCAATTGTTATTGTTAAATTTGCAGGGTAATCTATTTATAGTGTTTTAAGGATGTTTATAGTACATTGTTTAGTTAAACTTAATTCAACACACTGTTTTCACACTTTATAAACTGAAAATATGATGAAAAAGAATTATACATTTAGAAAAGCTTCTTTGCAATTTAGAAGAAACTTCTTTCTTTTCACTATGTTTCTTTTCTTCCTACCTAACTTTGTTTCGGCTCAGAGTGCAAAAATCAAGAGTTTGAATAGCAAAATGGCTGCGGTTGAACGAACCCATCAACGCAATCTTGATAAGTTTAATGAAGGAGACTCACTGATTACTTTTGGAGAAAAGAAGGCTTATGAGTCCAGTATTGAAATTGCTCGAGCCAAAAACGAAATGGATCAAAAGTCCTCTCTTTATAAGGAGCATAAAAAGGCTTTGGCTAAAAAAGCTAAAGTGGCTACACCCGAAGAGTTTACACAACTTCAGATTTTTGAACGTGAGTTAGACAATCAGTATAGAGCTGATTTGCGTGAGTTTGATGTTTTTATGCGTAAGGTTTTGAGAGATTCTGACTTAGGTAAATATAGCGCCACTAAAGGCAAACAATATAAAAAGGATGCAGAAAAAAAATTGAAAGAGAGTGCTAAGCAGTTGGCAGCGTTAAAAGAAGAGCTGGCTAAACACACAACTCTCTCTGGTGATATGGCAGATAATAAATAGAATTTAAGAAATCTTGTACTTCTATGGCGACCGATACTTTCTATTGTATCGGTCGCTTTATTTTTGTCTTCAGGAAGCAAAACCGATGTTTGGGGAAAAGAGAATTTAATATTTTATATCATAGTATGTATTTTTGACCATAATATTAGCGATTAGGTTATAATCATGTTTGTCAATTTTGTGCTACTTAAGTTTTAGGTATTTGTTTTATTAGATGAAGAAATTGGCATTAAAGAGACTGTGTTTATGGTGTGATTTATAGAATATTAACAAATTAGAAAAGGAGACAAGCAGGTTATATGCTTTCAATATGCTGGCATACAAGACGCTGGTATTTTGTTTTACAATAAAAGTATTTGTTAGATTAACTAAAAGTTGCGATCATCTTTTTTGCAATGCTGATTTGAAAAAAGTAATTTTAGGGCGTTTTATACGGTTTGTTAATAAGTGAAGATATAATCGATTCAAAATAGGAGTATTATGGGAGTTAAACTTCAGGAGCTAACTGAAAAGATTTACAATGAAGGTGTCGAAAAGGCACAGAAAGAGGCAGATGCTATTTTGGCAGATGCTAAAGAGAAGGCTGAAAAAATTGAGAAGGATGCTAATCTTAAGGCACAAAATATCATCTCTACTGCTGAAGAGGAAGTCGCCAAGCTAAAAGAACATGTGGCTTCTGAGCTGAAGATGACCGTGAATCAATCTATTTCTGCTTTGAAACAAAATTTGGCTCAAGCAGTTACTATGAAATCTATTCAGCCATCTGTTCAAGAGCTTTTTGGCAACCGTGACTTTCTAAAATCATTAATAGTAAAAGTTATAGAAGGTTGGGTAACCAAAGATACGATGGATTTGAAAATCGTTTTATCTGAAAAAGAGAGAAATGAGATGGAATCTTTTTTTAAAAACCAACTGGCCAAAGAATTAAACTCTGGTATGGAACTCTCCTTTTCTGAAGGAGTTAAGTCAGGATTTAAAATTGGACCCGTCGATAATTCTTATGAAATTAGTTTTACTGATAAGGACTTTGTCAATTTCTTTAATTCTTATCTGCGTCCAAAAACATCAGAACTTCTTTTTGAGGAAAATAAATGATAAAACGAAATTACTACGCTCTTGTTGCAGGTTTGCCAGATATCTTGTCGGACGATAAAAAGCTATCTTTTTCATCCTATCAATTTCGTGAAATACTTAAGGGTGACCTTCATCCTTCAGATTTTGAGTTGGCTCGGCTATTTTTCATTCCCTACGACCATAACAATCTCATTAGCCTACTCTTCAACAAAAATGCAGAATGGGACGATAGAGGGAATATGACCAAGGCGGATATGGAAATAGTAGTAGATAAAAAGCAGTTTCATTTGGAGGAAGAGTTTAAGGTCCCTGCTTATCTTGCTCATTTGGTTGAAGTGGCTCATGATGAAGAATCTATAGAAAATGAGCAAATTGCACAACGAAAACTAACCGATAAATACTACTCCCTTCTTTTATCGCAAAAGAACGAGTTTGTTCGTGATGTTGCCCAGTATCAAATTACCGTCACTAACATCATGACTGCCCTTAATGGACGTAAACATGATATCTCTTTTGAGAATGATCTTGTGGGAAACTCTGAAGTGGTGAAAGCCTTAAATAAGAGTAAGTCCAGGGATTTCGGATTGTCAAGAGAGATTGAAAATATCGAAGAATTCATTCAAATTTTTGAAACCGATCATTTGCTGGAACGCGAATTAAAAGTGGACAATCATTTCTGGAATTATTTGGAGGATAGGACTTTCTTCAACTACTTTACGATTGAAAGGGTATTAGCATTTTTGCTTAAGCTTTTTATTGTTGAAAGATGGGTCCGTTTGGATAAGCAACGAGGCGAAGAGATGTTTAATAAATTATTAGAAGAGCTGAATACAGCTTTTCAGTTTCCCGAAGAATTTACATTAGGATATGGAAAGAGATAATAAAACTACAGGTGTTGTAGCTGGAATTGTAGCCAACTTGGTTACCGTTGAGGTAAATGGGCCTGTGGCGCAAAATGAAATCTGTTTTATTTTTCACAACCAAGAGCGTTTGATGGCTGAAGTCATCAAAATTACTGGTGCGAATGCCTTTGTTCAGGTTTTTGAAAGTACGCGTGGAGTTCGTGTGGGTTCAAAAGTTGAATTTCAGGGACATGTTTTAGAGGTAACTTTAGGGCCTGGTATTCTTTCCCGTAATTACGACGGGCTGCAAAACGACTTGGATAAGATGGATGGAATATTCCTCACCAGAGGAAACTATACCGATCCGCTGAACCGCGAAATGAAATGGGATTTTACCCCTTTGGCAAAAGTGGGTGATTATGTTTCAGCAGGTAGTTGGCTGGGAGAAGTGCCTGAAAATAGCGTTCCGCATAAAATCATGGTTCCTTTTAAAATGACCGATAGGTATCAGGTGAAATCCATTGTCGAGAAAGGCAGTTACACCGTGGATGAAACCATTGCTGTTGTTACAGACAAAGAGGGAAAAGAGATTCCTGTGACCATGGTTCAAAAATGGCCTGCAAAGATGGCTGTTACTGCATACACTGAGAAGCCTCGTCCATTTAAACTTTTCGAAACAGGGGTTCGTTGCATCGACACCTTGAATCCGATTACTGAAGGAGGTACAGGTTTTATTCCTGGTGCTTTCGGAACTGGAAAAACCGTTCTTCAACACGCTATATCTAAGCAAGCAGAAGCCGATATTGTGATCATTGCTGCATGTGGTGAGCGAGCCAATGAGGTGGTGGAGATTTTTACTGAATTTCCAGAATTGGACGATCCAAGAACAGGGCGCAAACTGATTGAACGTACCACAATTATTGCCAACACATCTAATATGCCAGTGGCAGCGCGTGAAGCTTCTGTTTATACCGCCATGGCGTTAGGTGAGTACTATCGTTCTATGGGCTTAAAGGTTCTTTTGATTGCAGACTCTACTTCAAGATGGGCACAAGCGCTTCGTGAGATGTCTAACCGTTTGGAAGAGTTGCCTGGACCAGATGCATTCCCGATGGATTTATCAGCCGTAATCTCGAATTTTTATTCAAGAGCAGGTTTCGTATATCTTCCAAATAAGGCCAGTGGTTCCATTACATTTATAGGAACTGTGTCTCCTGCGGGTGGAAACCTTAAAGAGCCTGTTACAGAAAGTACACAGAAGGTTGCACGTTGCTTTTACGGTCTGTCACAGGAAAGAGCCGATAGTAAGCGTTATCCTGCAGTGGATCCCATAGAGAGTTATTCAAAATATCTTGAATATCCCGAAGTACAAGCCGACCTGAAAGAGAGAATAGGAGAGGGCTGGTTAGAGAGTGTCCTTAAAGCGAAAAACCTCTTGCTACGCGGTAAAGAAGTGATGGAGCAAATTAATATTTTAGGTGACGACGGTGTTCCCATGGCTTTTCATGATCGATATTGGAAATCAGAACTTATCGATTTCGTTATTCTTCAACAAGATGCTTTTGATGATATTGATGCATCCACTCCTTTAGAACGTCAGCAATATATGCTTAACAGTGTGTTGGAAGTTACCGACACCACTTTTGAGTTTAATCATTTTGAAGAGGTGGCAGAATTCTTTAAAGAGATGATTAACATTTATAAGCAGATGAACTACTCGGAGTTTAAATCTGAAAAGTTTTATCAATATGAGAAGGATCTTAAAACTCATCTGGCTCAAAGAATTGTAGAAGCTGTGACGGTGTAATTTCGAATTAAGTTTTTAATCAAGAAAAAAAAGAGCATGGAAAGTCAGGCATTTAAAAAAATATATACAAAATTGACCCATGTTACCAAAGCAACGGTAACTGTTAGGGCTTCTGATATTGGCTATGATGAGATGGCCACAGTGGATGGTCGGTTGGCCCAGGTAGTGAAAATTATTGGTGATCAGATTACTCTTCAAATTTTCTCAGGAACTGAAGGAGTCCCAACTAACGCTGAGGTATCCTTTATGGGGAAACCCCCTCAGTTAAAAGTCAGTGATCAATTGGGTGGTCGTTTTTTTAATGCTTATGGTGATCCCATTGATGGAGGACCAGAAGTTGAAGGAGAGATACGTGACATAGGTAGCCCCTCTGTAAACCCTGTTCGACGCATGCAACCTTCACAACTTATTGCAACAGGAATTGCAGGTATTGACTTGAACAACACATTGGTTTCGGGACAAAAGATTCCGTTTTTTGCAGATCCAGATCAACCCTATAACCAAGTGATGGCGAATGTGGCTCTTCGTGCCAAAGCAGACAAAATTGTGTTGGGAGGTATGGGGTTGACCAATGATGATTATCTTTATTTTAAACATGTTTTTGAAAATGCAGGTGCACTCGAGCGTATTGTCAGTTTTGTAAATACAACTGAGAATCCGCCCGTTGAGCGTTTATTGGTGCCCGATATGGCATTAACAGCTGCTGAATATTTCGCCATCGATAAAAATGAGAATGTGTTGGTACTTCTTACCGATATGACTCTTTTTGCTGACGCGTTAAGTATTGTTTCCAACCGTATGGATCAGATTCCATCCAAGGATAGTATGCCAGGTTCGTTGTATTCTGACTTGGCTCGTATTTATGAGAAAGCAGTGCAATTTCCAGCCGGTGGCTCCATTACTATTGTGGCTGTAACCACTCTTTCTGGGGGGGACATTACCCATGCTATTCCTGATAATACGGGTTATATTACTGAAGGTCAGCTCTTCTTGCGTCAGGATACTGAGATCGGGAAAGTAATTGTTGACCCATTCCGCTCGTTGTCGCGACTCAAGCAATTGGTGATTGGAAAGCAGACTCGTAAAGATCATCCTCAAGTGATGAATGCGGCTATCCGTTTGTATGCCGATGCTGCCAACGCTCGTACTAAGTTGGAAAATGGTTTTGATTTAACCGATTACGATGAGCGGACGTTAAAGTTTGCGCATGATTACTCAGAGCAGCTTTTGGCTATTGATGTGAATGTGGATATTGATACTATGCTTAATATTTTATGGGAGTTGTTGAGTAAATATTTTACCGTATCAGAAGTTGCTATTAGGCAGGAGTTTGTGGATAAATACTGGAAAAAGACAGAAGTGAATAATTGATTGAATTTTTTCTCTATCAAGTTCCTGTAATTTTTCTTGAATTTATAATCTCTTAAATAGAATGGCTGTAAAATTTCAATATAATAAAACATCACTTCAAAATCTCAACAAGCAGTTGAGCATTAGAGAAAGGGCATAGCCTACGCTCAAAAATAAAGAGTCTGCCTTGCGAAGTGAAGTGAAGCGTGCAAAAGACGAAGAGGAAAAACTACGTTTGGAGTATGAAGCAACCATGAAAAAGTACGATCATATGGTTCGTTTGTGGGGGGAATTTGATCCATCTATTATTCGTATTGCAGATGTGGACTTGTCCATTAAGAAATATGCAGGAGTTTTGACGCCTGTTCTTAATGAAGTTAAAATAGAAGTAGCCCCTTTTTCTCTTTTTAGTCGTCCTATTTGGTTCTATGATGGAATTGCCATTTTAAAATCTTTAGCAGAGATTGCTATTAATCAGGAGGTTTTTTCTCGAAAAATGGAACTTTTGGATTATGCGCGTAAGAAGACCACTCAGAAGGTTAACTTATATGAAAAGATTCAAATACCTGGTTTTGAAGATGCTATGCGCAAAATAAAACGCTTTTTGGAAGATGAGGAAAAC